>NZ_MULM01000094.1:0-22926 GCF_002029345.1 Pseudomonas sp. VI4.1 | reverse complement strand
AACGGTACAGTGACGTACGACGCACGACATGCCTGCGTGCTGACAGCGAAAGAGGCCGGCACATGCAAAACAGAGGTCGCCTGACACCCCGCAATCAATTGCCCACCCACATCCACCCGCGGATGCACACCGAAGTACTGGCGATAGCAGCGAGCAAAATGTTGCAGCGAGACAAACCCGCACTCGTGGACAACCTCCACCATCGATTGCCCCCCGGCCTGCAGCAACCGACGCGCCCGCTGCAGGCGCAAATTCAGATAATGCCGAGACGGCGAACACCCCAGACTGCGCTTGAACAACCGCTCCAGGTGTCGGCGAGACATGCCCATCGCCTCCGCCAGCTCGTCGATACCCAAGGCGCGGTCCAGATGATCCCCCATCAACGCCAGCGCCGCTTGCAGCCGTGCCGGCGCGTTATGCATCGCCTGCAGCGGCCGGGCCTGGCGCGCGGCGTGTTTTTCCATGCGCAGCACCAGACCACGCCCGTGGGTCCGTGCGAGCCATTCGTGCATCAACCCTTGAACGGCCTGCGGCCCGACGCAGGTCAGGCGTTGGCGATCGACGCAGAACGGCGCGGCCACCGGGGTCAACTCATTGAAGGCGGCCTGGGGCGCAAGCGAATCGGGCTCCGGCAAGCTGCAGCGATAGCCGTCCAGCGCCCCGATCCGCGCCAGCAGCCAACCGGCCTGGCCCAAAGCCCCCAGGCTGATCGGCTGCAGGGCCCAGTGACACAGCGCCTGGCGAACGTCCGGCTGATCCGCATCGGCGGGCAAGCTATCGCCACCACAGAGGATCAATACATCCAGGGCCTGGGCCTGATCCAGTCGCGCCGTGGCGGTAGCGATGCCGTTGCTGGCGTGCAGTTGCCCGCCTTGCAGGCTGAGCATTTGCCAACGGCAAAGCGCCCGCCCGGCCACCTGGTTGGCCAGGCGCAGTGGCTCCAGCGCATTGGCCAGGGTGTACAAATCGAAGGCTTCCATCAGCCAGAAGCCGATGCGCAGCGGCGATGGTTGGGGACGGTCAGACTCGCCGGCAGGGGAACTGGAGGCGCGCAATCCAGGCGTGGACTCGTCAAAAACACTGATAACCATCATTGATCCCCGCACACCGCGTTCAAGGTTGTTGCAACCAAGGAGGATTGTCGGCGTCAGGGATCAACGAGACGTGTCAGATTTCGACCTCAAAATGTTCGTCAGTACCAGTCTGGTCAATGGCAGGTTATCGGGGAGCAAGTTCATCATGCATAATCGCGTCGAATCCTCTGGAGTCAAATTGTGAAAAGGATTTCCTCTGCTGCAATCGCATTGACCCTGTTATTCGCGCTGGCAAGTCCAGTGCTTGCTGAAGCCCCCGCTCTTGATGCCGCTCGCACGCTCGTAGCCAAGGCAAACATGGGCAGAAATCTCCCTGCCCTTGCACTGATGGCGGCGCAGAGAACGGTCACCTTCGCGATGATCGCTTCAAAGCTGGGAAGCACCGGCGCAAGCAGTGCCGTGACTGAGCAAATCAACGCATTGCTGCCGAAGTATCAGGCTGACTGGGACGAAAACCTTGCGCAGGCCTATGCAAAGTCATTCTCTGCAAAGGAGTTGTCATCACTCGCGGCTGAAGGTCGTGCATCAAAATACATGGGCAAAGTGAAAGCACAGCAATCCGCTATCGGTGGGGAGATGCAGGCGAACTCAGAACCCATCCTGATCGCTCTGGTCACCGAGGCACTCAAGGCGACTCTGGCCAGACAGGCGTTGTAATTGCGTGACGTTACAAGCGCAGTATGCCAATCGCCCGTCGATACTTTTCAATGCGCTCGAGATCGTCCCAGGACGGCAGTTCAATCCGCGATAAATCGCTGTTCTCTTCCAGGTCCGCCAGTTTCACCACCCGACCAATGGGGTTTAGCGCCGCGCGTTCGATGAATGCCTCATAGGGCTCGCCCGGCACTTTGGTCACCG
Organism: Pseudomonas sp. VI4.1; assembly: GCF_002029345.1. Lineage (NCBI taxonomy): Bacteria > Pseudomonadati > Pseudomonadota > Gammaproteobacteria > Pseudomonadales > Pseudomonadaceae > Pseudomonas > Pseudomonas sp. VI4.1. Next base: position 20,974 of record NZ_MULM01000094.1, on the reverse strand, counting down.
ACGCTATAGCTTCCAGCACCGTTTCGCTGAAGCCTTCCTTGCGCAGGTCATCCAGACTGACGTCGCAGTCTTCGACCACGTCGTGCAGCACCGCAACGATGCGTTCTTCGAGGGTGCCGACCCGCAGCATGACTTTCAGCGGATGCAGGATATAAGGCGATCCACCCTTGTCGACTTGGCCTTCATGGGCGTTGGCGGCGATAGCGATGGCGCGTTCCAGTGTTTGAGTCATCTCGCAGTTCCCGGGATTGAATGCCTTGATGATAGGTCACTTTGACGGGGCACTTGAAACCTCTGCGACTGACCAGGTCGGGGCTCAGGGCTTGTGCAACAAATAACCTTCCTCACGCGCCGAGGCGATAATATCGGCGGCGGGTACGTTGATCCAGGTGGACGCATCGATGTCGCCAACCGACGCCAGCCAGCGTCCGACCATCTGATAACCGAGCGTATAACCAAGCCATTTTGGCAGAGCGCCGGTGCCGAAGAACCATTCACTGTGGTTGTAGTACGTTGACTCGAGCGCCTGCAGGTCTGCGGGAGCGCGTAGAAGCTCGGCGCAGCTGACGGATTGCTCCCAGGGCTCCGGGTCGCTGCCAAGCAAATGGCGGACAAACTGCCCCGCCAGTCCCTCGCTGACCAAGGCTTCACCCAGCGTCCAGCCGTAACCCGGACCCGCCATGCGCAAGCAATGATGGACCTCATGCACGATCTGCCGATGCAATGCGCCGCTGCGCAGGCTGGGCAACCAATTCGGGCTATCCGGATCGATGGTCATGCTGAACATAGTGCTTCGATACGCTCGCCCCATCAGGCCCATTTCAGGAATGGTCTCGCCAGGCAGGCGCTGGAGCAACACATCAAGTCGTGGTGGGGTGATCAGACGGGAAACCGCCTTGCAGGCCGCTTCGAATTCGCCGATCACCTGCGCGCGATATTCGCCAAGGCTCCCTGAGGCTTCCAGCCAGTGCAGCGTCCATCTGTCCATTATCAGCTCGACTCAACGATAAGTTTTGAAATCGCCGCGAGCATATACGCCGGCCCGAAGCCTTTGCATCAGTTATTTATACTCAAATGCCAGCTTAATAATATTTTACCGAACCAGGGTCATCACTAGTCTCTCGAGCTGGCTGGCCAACCGCGACACCGCCTACAAACGCCGCCTCTCCACCGGAAAACTGGCTAACTCAATCTGCTCGCGAAGAGGCCCTGTCAGCCAAAATAGATTCACCTGACAGCCCCTCGCGAGCATCCCCGCTGACGTCTCATCTCCAAAACCTCAAAAATTAATGAACCCTGCTTACCCTCACCCACCTAACGCAAAGACTATCTGGAGGGTGACCAATGCAAATCGAAACAATCTGGATCGTGCTGACCGCAATTCTTTTGCTGATCGAGCTATGGGCAATCAACAGAGTGCGCAAAGCCGAAGGCAAATCGAGCAACAAACTGTTGTGGATAGTGATGATCGTGTTCGTGCCGCTGATTGGGGTGGTGGCGTGGGCATTGGCTGGACCGAAACACACCGACCACAATCCGCATTCGCCGCAGGCCAGACAGTGATGTCGGCGGGTTCGCGATAGCGATTTGGAAACTGCACAATTCAAAACGACAAAGCCCCGATGATTCGGGGCTTTGTCGTTTCTGGCCATCCCGTTCCGCACAGGGCTATAGGAAGCCGCTAAATCTGGATCTTGCCTTCCGAAAATCGTGTAGGAATTTACCCTTTGTGGCGAGGGGACTTGCCCCCGTTGGGCAGCGAAGCAGCCCCAAACCCACCAAACTTTTAAACACCGCCATCCCCTGCAGCAGCTGGCGAAACATCCGTACGGCTTCGCAGCAGCAATTTCAGCACGTGGGGGCCGCCTGACACTAAACAACCGTTGAACTCACGACAGCTGATCAGCCATACACCGTGTTCTCCATCCACAATAGAACCCGAATTTACGTCCTACAACCCCGTTTGCAGGAATCCAAATCGACGCCTATATTCGACCTGTCGCTGACATTTGGCAGCGATGGGGTTTCGCAGCCCCCAAGATACGTGTAGAACCCAGCACCATAATCTGAATGACGGTCGCAACAGTGACCGGAATCGCTTTATGGTGGCTGTGTGTGGGAGACCTTCGGGTCTGCCGGGTTCCTCGTATCCTCGGTCTGCGAACCTGCACACAGCTACCACCCATTCGAATCGCAGCGAACGGCAGTAGCTCTTCTTTCAAATACGAGGAAGATTTACTTATGACAATGAACCATCCGCCCCGTCGCTTCACCCCCATGTCCCAATTCGCAACCGACTACCCCGTCCTTCTCATCGACAGCAACGCCCCACTCCGCGAACTCCACAACTGCGTCAGCGAACGCCTCAACGCTGTCCTCCAATACCTGCACCTCATGGCCTGCACCAGCCTCCCCGACTACGCCGAAAACGACATCAACACCGTCACCAATATCGCCCGGATCATGGTCCAAGATGTGAGCGATTTATTTCGGGTGATTGAGCAGCGTGGGTTTGACGCACCTAAAAAGAAGTAACGGGTCATCAACCGCAAGAAACCCGCGCTATGCGGGTTTTCTATTGCCTGATTTGAAGTTGACTCTCACTTTAGTTTCAGAGATTTATTGAGTAAAAATTTTCCCTGTCGCTGGTGTCATTTTTTTGCCCGCTTGCACTAATAAAGATTTCTCATTATACCCCTCAACCGCGTCGATGATTCCGCGGAGGGCACGGCTCTGCACAGATTCATAAAGCAAAAAATTTTTAGCTTTCATGGAAAATATGAGCATATTAGCTATACTTCCTAGGCTTGACAGAATACATCTCAGTTAAAACGCCTTGGTATAGTATGGAGTATCATTCGTCATCGTTTGTTAAAAACTGCATATCGTCAACTAACACAACAATAAAATCGCATACAATCCGGATACTGACGAGGGCGCCATGGAAGAAAAGAAACTAAAAATCACCAGAAATTTAAAAATTGGAGCGTTAGATGCAGAAGGAGATTCCGAGCTGCTAAATCGCTGCTTTGTGGACAATGGCTATCTGGATCGCCTCATGGATGTTGAATCCCCGGCATCTATTATTCTTGGCAGGACAGGTTCTGGAAAAAGCGCACTTCTATACAAAATAAAATCTAGCGCACAGAAAGTTGTTAAACTTGACCCCAACGATATTTCGGTTAGATTCCTAGAATATTCAGACATCATTCAATTTTTTGACGCGCTAAACATAAACCTAGATTTATTTTATAAACTGTTATGGCGACACGTGCTGACGGTTGAGTTTCTGAAGCTAAGATATGACATAAAAAGCGAATACGAAAGCAAAAGCTTTCTAGATGGAATATTCAGCAAGTTCAGTAGAGATGTGACGAAGCGAAAAGCACTAGAATACTTCAACGAATGGGGTGATAGATTTTGGCTAGATACAGACGAGCAGCTTAAAATAATAACCAAAAAACTTGAGACAGACACCAAGAGCAGTATTGGTGCAAAATACTCCGAGGTATCATTATCTTTGGATGGAGCAAAAAAACTTTCGGATGAGGAACGCTGTGAGATAAAGCAGCGCGCTAGTTTAGTCGTAAACGGCCTTCAAATTAGGAAACTAAATGAAGTACTGGACCTGCTGGCAGAGCACTCTTTTGACGACCCACAGAAAAAATTCTACATTCTAATAGATCAACTCGATGAAGAATGGGCAGGTACAGAGACAAGGGTCAGGTTCATCAGAGCACTAATTGAAGAAATAAAAACATTCAGAAGGATAAAGCAAACCAAGATCATAGCCGCCCTTCGAAAAGACCTATTAGTATTGGTTTTTGACATGACTAGAGACTCTGGATTTCAAGAAGAAAAATATGAGTCATACATCCTCGAGTTAAGATGGTCACCTGAAGAGCTCGAGCGCGTTATAGAACTCCGTATAAATGAAGTATTCAAAAGCCAATATACAAAACAAAAAATCATACTCGATGATATTTTTCCTAAAGCACGTAAAGGAGGCGGACAAACATCAATCGAGTTCATCATCGAACGAACTCTTCGCCGCCCACGGGACATCTTGCAGTTTGTAAATGAATGTTTTGCGATCGCTTCAGATAGAGAACGAGTTTCATGGCGATCCCTGTTCGCCGCGGAAGCCCAATACTCTGAGAAAAGATTGAAATCACTCAAAGAAGAATGGGGAGAAGTTTATCCGTCGTTCGATGATACTATTGAAATTCTTCGCGGGCTTAAAGCAACATTCACACGTTCATTGATTAAAGACTCTCGCCTCGAAGAGGCAATGTTAGCGCTTTACGAGCAGAAAAATAGCGACCCTTGCGTCATTGCTGTTAAAAAATATTACGATACGCAAGGTGTTAAAGAAGCAGATGTTTTGTCCAGCATGCTTTCTTGCTTATATAGAATTGGTGCGATCGGGGTAAAAACTGGCGCAATGGACACATATATTTGGTCTTACGTTGATCAAGCCTCGGTGACACGTGGAGAGATAAAACGCGTTGAACATATGAAAATCCATAAAATGCTTCATCGCTCACTTGATATAATAATAGAGCAGCGGGAGATTTTTGAGGCGGTTGATTTGGATTGACGTTTACCGCCAGCTACATCGAAGTGGGTGATACATCTATTTCTAAAAAGGTGACAGATTTATCAACCTAAATATAACTTCCAGCCTTTGGAGTAAGTAGCAGCATACCCACACATCTTAGTGAAAAAAATCTAGGCCGGATAAGTCGCGACGCCTACAACTTTCTCATCTTTGACAAAGGGCGAGTTTCTTTGCCCCCGAAATCAAATGACAGATTTTACGAAGCCCATCGTGCAATCCAAAAATCAATCCTATGCTCCAACATATAGTTTATTTACAAATGACTCATGATCGAAACGCTTAATATTCAAAAGAATCTTCACAACAGAGTGGCTCGTTTTTTCACTTTTCGAGTCAATTGCATTCATAAAATAAGCAATTCTCACCCAAGACTTGAAGTGGTCGTTAGTCAAATCTGACGCTACAGGAATAAGATTGTTGAAAATCTCCTTTTCACTACCGCAATATTTTTGCACCTGAAGGACAACTTCTTCACCCAAGCCACTAGCTTCAATATTTGATATTAAATTATCAATTGCCGATTGATTTTGATCATGATTTTTCCCGTAAAAATTACCTGGCTGACAGGACGGTGGATAGCTACTGAAATTTTGCTTTAAGAAAAAAATCAAAAACTCCCTTAACCGTCTTTCAACTTTAATCTTCCTATTAAGCTCTTCTTTCTTCTGCCATACATCAAAGACAAAAATAATTATCAGCAACTCGACGCAGACGCCGATCAATTCCGGAATAATATTCCCAACAACAAATCCGTCTCCCGCTTTGAAAAAGGCAATCAAACAAAACGTCATTAACGCAACTATCAAACAAAAAACAAACTTATTTCGAGTCAAAACACACCTCCAAAAATATCGATTAATTAACGAAAAAACAAGCTTATCACTTCTGAAGTTTATTATTTTTACCATCAACATCATAAAAAGGCGAGCATAAAAACGAGCATAAAAAGGTGACTGATCTATTTATTTAAATAGATCAGTCACCTTTTTGCTTTTTTGCTTGTCACCTTTTTGCTAGAAGAAAAGCTCACCAACAAAAAGCAATCTCGCTTCGTTTAGCCTGGTTATCTTATTATCCAGCTGTTTTCCATAGCACCAAAATAAATAGGGCAATCTACTTCTTGACTGGCTGCGACCTCGTCATCGTACTGCAGCACAGCTGGGAGATTTCCGACTGGTTGTAGAAAATCCAGATTTCCACAGCCTTCTACATTGAACTTGTATTGAGCACCAAGACTTGGGGTCAACTTGCTGCCTTTGGTGACCTCCACCAAAGTCGCGGTTGCGACTTTTGTTTCGCTATCTCGATACCGCACGGCAAGTTTATAAGTCTTCCCGGAAGACTTCGTGATAATGCCTCCTTTTTCCGGGAAGATAATTTCACCGAATGCAGCGCCACTCATACAGGTAGCTACAAGTGCAGCGAGAGCCAGATACTTCATATTCATATTCATAATCAACCTTTCCATCAATATTTGATTACGTAAGCGAACGATCTTTGGATTTTTTATTTGGACCCGAATTTATTTATCACCAGCAACGATACTATTTCAAATTTGGCGCAGATATCATGCCATGGACTTCTTTGCGCAACAGCTCAACAGCCTCAAACAATACCTTATATAGTTCCGAGGCCTTTTCTTTGGCTGTTTCATTACAAGCTGCGTCTTGCTTCACTGAGTCCCAATAGTATTCAAATCTTCCATCTGAGCATGCACTGATCGCATCTCTGACTCGCTCCAATATTTTTGGCGACAGTGTAGACTGATACTCACAAAGAAATTCATCCAAGGTTTCCTCGTGCTTACTGAAAGACAAGGCGATCTCTTCGCTTGCTTCATCCCAGTCCATATCAGGATGTGATCGCTCGGGTACAATATCATGGAATATTTTATAGAGAGCCTTAGAGGCATCAAGTTTAAACTGAAAAACCTTTTCAGAGTTTTTTAACAAAAATTTATGATTTTCTAATTGCCTCTTATATACCCCACCGATTGATTCCTTGATTCCCGCTTCAAGAAACACCTTTAAAACAAAAGCTGTTCCAACGGCAGTAAAACCGGCGGCACTAAGCACGACCATTATAATTTCAGAGGTGACCACAATACATCCTTGTTGTTAATTACAAATTAGTTAAACAACTGCAATGACTATTACGGCGCTCGGCCGGAGCCCCACCTTCAAGCGCTGTAACACGTCAATAGGATAGGCGTCTAATCAGATGGTAGCTCAACGCCACCATTTCGTCCATAGCCACGTGTGGTTGAACTGAACCCGCTCCAGACGCGCATTGCCCACCCAACAACTGCATCTGCTCGGGATTGGTGCTTTTTGGTGCAGGGTCGCGGTTTCGCTCTTCCATCGGTAGAGGTGGGCTCTGCCGATGTAGCCACCTGCCATCGCATATAACGAACTTCCGAATAGAATCGTCCGTGGCATTTGAAGCGCTGGCCGATACGATAATAAAGCGGTGACTATAAAACGGTGAAAGATCTATTTTTAAATAATTTTGCGACCCTCTTTTCGCAAATTCTTTGAAACGCTGGGGCGTCATTGCAAATAATGCTTTTTTCTAGGTGAATTAAGAAAATGAACGTATTAGGAATGCTCCGCCCAATCATGTCATCTTCGGTTGATGGCCAGCGCTGTCGTACGAACGGTACATATTCCATTCAGAATCATAAATGCAAACAAAGTGGATATTTCTACAGCATCGAAAGAAGTGTCCATTGACGATATAATGTCGAAAGTCAGCTAACAAGGAGATAAAACATTGCCTAGCTTAAAAAGCATCCTGATATATCTAAACAGCTCCCTACCATTTCTCCTTCGACCAAGTCAACCCCGCCGAGAAAGAAAATGAAATTAAATAAGTTCATAACAAAAGATGGTGAAGAGATAAAACTTGAAAAATTCACACTTCTGGTTGGGCCAAATAACGTTGGGAAATCTCAAACATTAAAAGATATTCATAAAAAACTTATACTAGGGCACAGTGCCATCACCACGCTAATCTCTACCGTTGAAACAGACAAACCGAGTATTTTCGAGGATTTTTATAAAGATCTAGACATAAGACCTGACCCCATCAATATCAATCATCACATTATCGATGGTATAACATCAAGCTTTGATCAAGATTCAACATTAAGAATCGTGATTAATCATAGTCGCACGGAGTATGAGCAGAGTGATGATTTGGATTTCACTTACTTAGGCTTCAGCAAATTCAGAGTTTTTTATATGGACTCGGAATCACGACTAAAAATAGCGACTAAAACGAGTAATTACATTCCAGCAGAAAGCGCGCCTAAAAACTTAGTACAAGCCTTATATGGATCTACAGGTGAGTTTGATGAAAAACTAAGAAACGCCTTCCAAGAAACGTTCGGAATGGATATCAAACTCGACTATAGCTCAGGTTTGGAGCTCAGACTCGCGATATCAGACAAGTTCGAAACAACCCCTGAAGATCCAAGATACGCCTACCCCATCATGAAGAAATACCCGTCCATTGAACATCAAGGAGATGGCTTTAGAAGTTTCGCTGCTATAATACTTAGCCTCCTACTCTCTAGAGACAAAGTAGTGCTCCTTGATGAGCCGGAAGCCTTTCTGCATCCAGAGCAAGCTAGAAGACTTGGAAAATGGATTTCTGACCATGCTCGCGACTTTCCATGCCAGATAATAGTAGCGACCCATAACGCAAACTTTCTTTCTGGAATATTGTCTGGCAACCAACCTGCAGATATCTATAGACTCAATCGATCAAGCAATACAACTAAATTTAATAGAATAACTTCTGACGCTACCCAATCGCTCTCAAAATCCCCAATACTTTCTAGTCAACGAGTCCTCGAAGGTATTTTTTCAAAAGGCGTTGTTGTCTGCGAATCAGACACAGATAGAATAATATACAACGCAGTCGCCATCCATGAGCTTAAAAACCAAGAAATATTGTTTATTCACGCTCACAACAAACAAACGATCAAGGATGTGGTAAAGCTACTAAAAGACGCGTCAATTCCTACCGCAGCAGTAATAGATATTGACATATTAAACTCAGAGTCTGACTTGGCCAATGCAATTTTAGCGTTCAACTCAAGCTTCGACAAAACAAGCATACTGAAACTAAGAAGTGAAATTTCAAGTTATATAGAAAGCTCATCAGAGGCCGAAATCCTGGAAAAACTCAGGGAAAAAATTTCAGAGTTTCTGGACCAACTAAATGAAAAAGAGCATTCTTTATCAGGCGCCAAAGGCGCTTTGAACAGAATCTACTCGGACTCAACAAAATGGTCGAAACTGAAAAAAGATGGATTAGATGCACTCGACTTGCCATTTCGAACACAAGCAGAATATATAATTAAAGAATGCAAAAAAATTGGTTTATTTATTGTACCTGTTGGCGAATTAGAAGGCTGGATAAAATTAGGTGTTAGAAAAAATCGATGGGTTTTGCCGGCGCTGGAGAAAATCCACAATGGGGAGTGCCCAAACAACCTAATAGAGTTTGTGCGCTCTTTAACGAATTCTATTTACGATACAGATGATAAGAAGTAAAGCTAGATCCGCAAAAAAAGGTGACTGAGAATGGTGACGGATTCATTTGTGAAAATAAATCCGTCACCATTTCCAGCACGTCACCATTTCCAGCACGTCACCATTTCCAGCAGTTACCATTTCCAGCAAGCCATCAACCCAACCCTTGTAGGAGCAACCCTTCGGCACAAATAGTCATTAAACCTTTCTCAAAATACAGCTGGCTGGTCGGTGCAACGAAGATAGAGGCCAAACACCATCAGTGAGATAAAAAAAACAAAACACGATCCCCACGACACAAACAATATCCGCTTCAAGTCTTTCGGAAAATTCTTGGCTTCGGTGATATCAACAATCCCTCTCCTCGCACACGGGCCTGGAATCATCAGGACCAAGGTAAGAAAACCGTTGCGCATGCCTTTTCCAATAAACCCCGCTTGCGAATACGCCGCTCTATTTGCTTCGACGAAAGTGCTTTTTGGCAAAAATGATTCAGCTTTTTCTGTGAAACGGTGAATCATGTAAATCAACCATATCTCTGTAAGAATCAGAGGCGCAAAGAGAAAGAGTAATATCAAACCGATCGTACATAGCTCATTGCGCAATTTCTTCATACAGGAATTCCCCCAAGACTCCGCCAGCGCCACCCAGCACCTTTCCACCCGCCACCCCCCCCTACTGCGCCGCCTACCACGCCGCACACCAGCGCACCGGGGCCTCCGCTGGCTATTCCAAGGACAACAACGCAGCCGAATGTTGCTGTATAACCTCCTAATAATCCCCCATAAACGCCCCCCGTCAAGCTGCCAACCAAGGAAGAACTGTAGTGGTCAACTAATCCCGGACACGATGTTAAGTTTTTCTTCGGCCCGAGCTGGCGCCAGCCCACCGTTGAATTGATGGGGTCGAACCCAGTTGTACCGATACATCAAGAATTGGCTGATATCGCGCTGGGCTTCTTGAGCCGTTCTGTAACCAGTGGTCGGTATCCATTCAGACCCAAACAACATCCGTTTTAATTTCTTCGGAAAAGCTCTTGCGTCGTAGATGTCCAAAATACCTCTCTTGGCGCAAATTCCAGGTATTGCTAATACCAGGGTAAGAAAGCCATTTCGCATCCCCTTCCCAATAAATCCGGCTCGTGAATATGCTGCTTTATTAGCCTCCACAAAACTGCTTCTCGGCAACAGCGCCTCGGCTTTTTCTGTGTATGCATGAACCATGTAAATCAACCATATTTCCGTAAGGATCAGGGCAATGCCGATGCAGAGTCCAATCAGCCCGAGCGGTATGTGGTGCACTCCTTCATTTCTCCATACAGGTGTTCGGCGACAATCTCCCCTCCGATTCCACCTCCGACCACGACACACAGAATTGCCCCGGGACCTCCAGTGGCTTAATAGAATAACAATCCTGGTTCGACCTGATTCACTCTCCACTTCCAGCCACAATCAACTATTCAATATGAATATCTGCGAAAAACATTAAGCGCGACGAGTGCGACTGATAATACAAAACTGGAACCCCAAGACAAAAACAATATTCGCCTCAAACCTATCGGGAAATTTTTCACATCAGCGATATTCACTAGCCCGCGCTTTGCAGCGAGGGTTGGCGTTAGCAAGACCAAAGTGAGCAAACCATTGCGCATGGCTTTTCCAACCAAACCCATTGGAGAAAATAGCGACCTATTAGCCTTTACAAAACTACTATTTATCATCAAGGCCTCGGCTCTCTCTGTATAGATATGAACCATGTAAACCAGCCAAATCGCCAACAGCAAAAAGGGCGTGAATAACATTAGCGATATCAGCCCGAGTGACTCATGACTCATTGCGCCATTTTTCCATAAAGGTATTCACCGAAATCCCCACCCTCGTCACCGACGATCTTTCCCCCCACATACCCAGCTACCGCGCCGCCTACTACGCCGCAAACCAGCGCCCCGTCGCGGTATGTTTCATCCAGGGCTTCGCCAGGAATGCCTTCGATTTTGACAAATGCATCAAACGCCATGCGTCCTCTCCCAGGTAATGGAATCACTTTTCTATTTTTTCAGGAGTGAATGTACGGCGTTTTAACTCAGTCATTGCCTGTAGAAATATGCGTCGAAAAGCAGATTCAGACCCGTCCTATCCTGTTCCGGCCTTGAGCTGTAGGACATTTCCCGCGAAGTCAAAAAATGCCCAATAAAATGAACCCTGACCGCCCGCGCGCACCTAACTGAGTGACTATCAGGAGGTGGGTAATGCAAATCGAAACAATCTGGATCGTACTTGCGGCAGTGCTTTTGCTGGTCGAGCTGTGGGCGATCAACCGGGTGCGTAAAGCCCAAGGCAAATCGAGCAACAAGCTCTTGTGGATCGTATTTATCGTGTTTGTGCCGCTGTTCGGGGTGGTGGCATGGGCATTGGCTGGGCCGAAACATACCGAACACAATCCCCATTCACCGCAGGCCAGACAATGATGGCGGAGGGTGTGCGGTAACGATTGGGAAATTGCACAATTCAAAACGACAAAGCCACGATGATTCGGGGCTTTGCCTTTTTTAGCCGACACAACGAATTGCCCAAACATCACTTCATCAACGAAGCTGCCGAAGACTGTAATCTCTTGATCTTGACGTCCGAAAATCGAGTAGGAATTTACCCCTTCTCGCGAGGGGGATTTACCCCGTTGGGCCGCGAAGCGGCCCCATAACTTGCCCTCCATTTCTCAAGACGCTCTGCACCGCCCGGTTTACTGCGAATTTAACGATCCCACCACCGAGCAGTGGCGACTCACCTTGCCAAAATGCCTGCCCCCTACATCTTCGATAACTCCCGTAAAAGGGCAGTTCTTCTTGCGGAGATAACTGACGGAGTCAGCCTGGAGTACCGTACTGATGACATCCCTGGCTGGTTCTTCGAGTCTTATGTCGATAAAGTCGAAATTACTTAAGAACCAACGAGTAGAACCACTCATGCAACAAAATGCCCATGTCTCACGACACGGGCTTTTTTCAGAGTGGATCCTTACGGCATGCCTTATCAGGCACTCACTACCAGCCGTCCCTCCCTCAGCTCCAACCGCCCATCACTGATCAATTGCCCGATTCTTTCTTCCAGCAACGCAGTCACCTTGGCAGTGGCACGACCAAAACCCAGCAATCTCAAAGCCCCAGAGATCGCATCGTCATGGCTCATGGAAAATCCCGAGAGGATGATTTCTATCAAAGCCTGGTCCAGTTCTTCAGGCGCAACCCACTCCAACTTACGCTCGGAAGACTCCCAGTGCGCCCGGCTGCGGATGACGACGGGGCGGTTGTCGGCCAAATGAAGAAACTCGCCCCGACGCAAGAAGTGCCTTTGTTGAATGCCGATACCAATGGCTTGTTCAACAGCGGCAGTGATCCTTGACCCTTGCCGTGTCACCCCGAACGCATCCATGAGTCGTCGGGTAACCTCGACCGAATGCACCGGAGATTCGACATCAACCACTGTCCGGATCAACTGCAGCAGGTGTTCCGGTTGATGTTGATGCAGTTCCACCTGGTTGGTTACCGCAGCGAGTCGCGCTTTCTCATAAGGCGCACTGGCGACCGGCTCGACTTCATCAACAGATTCATCCCGGAGAATTTCATGCAGGGGTTCGATCAAAGTCTCTGCAACCGGAACGTTACGACGGTTGGCTATACGTTCGCGCGCCGCTTCGATCGCCGCCACTGTCCGGCTGATTTCCTGCTCGGGATTGCGGAACCAATCGGTGCTCCAGATACGATGGAAATTCCATCCCAGTCCCTCCAGCACACCTTGGCGCAACCGATCGCGATCTCGCGCAGAGCGCGAGCTGTGGTAGGCCGCGCCATCGCATTCAACGGCCAGCACGTAGCGACCCGGGAACTCCGGGTCTTTCACGGCGAGGTCAATAAAGTAACCGGCGGTGCCGACCTGGGGCTCTATCTGGTAGTCGAGATTGCGCAAGGCCCGGATAACCTGGTCCTCAAAAGGCGAGTCTGGAGCCTTGCCGGTTTCTTTGGCGACTTCCAGTTCGCCTGTTTCCGCGTACTTGAGGAAGTTTTTCAAGGCCCGTACGCCGTGTTTCGCCGTGGCATCAATGTCCAGCTCATCACCACGGAAGTTACTGAACACGCGCATCGCCAACTTGGCCCGCGTGATCAAAACATTGAGTCGACGATGCCCGCCATCTTTGTTGAGCGGGCCAAATTCACGGGCGATACGACCGGATTCATTTCGGCCGTAACCAATGCTGATGAAGATCACGTCGCGCTCATCACCTTGAATGTTTTCGAGGTTTTTTACGAAGAACGGCTCGCTGCCCTGCGCGGTGAAAAACGCTTCGGCCTGAGGTGTCTTACGCCGCAATAACTCGACCTCGACACTGATCAAATCCCGCTGGGGGACACTGAATGCAGCCACTCCCAAGGAAAGTTGCGGCGTCTCCAACGCATGCTTCATCACCGCTTGGGCGACCGCCTTGGCTTCTTCCTTGTTGGTGCGAGTACGACCACGGTCATACACCGCGTGGGGCAGATAATCGAAGCTCACACCCTTGGCGTGGAGATGCTGTCCGGCAGAGGGAAACACCACCAGCTTGCTGTCGTAGAATTCGACGTTGGAGACAGCGATCAGTGATTCGTGCCGGCTGCGGTAGTGCCAGCGCAGGTAACGTTCCTGGCTACCCGCCGCCTTGAACAGACTGAGGATGCTTTCGATGTCTGCGGTGGCGTCGTTCTCGTCGTCGGGGGCGATGTCGCGACTGAATAGATCGCTGGGCGGCATCTGCCGGGTATCGCCCACGACCACCACTTGCTTGCCGCGCAATATCGCGCCAAACGCATCGACGGCCTTGACTTGAGACGCTTCGTCGAACACCACGACGTCGAATGCCAGCTTGCCTGGAGGCAGAAAATTGGCGATCGACATAGGGCTCATCATGAATACCGGCTTGATCTGCTGAATCGCCCGGCCGGCCTTGTCGATCAGCTGGCGAATCGGAATATGCCGACGCTTCTTATTCAGCTCTGCTCGCAGCGTTGCCATTTCACCCGGTTGGTTCACATTGGGCATCTGCTCCCATACCTGGCGCGCCAACCAGGTTTGAGCATGGTTCAACGACGCAGCATCAAGTGCCTTGAACCTGGCGATCTGATGTTCGTGCTTGATGCGGTCAAATTGCTGTAGCGCGGGTTTTTCCGCATAGGCCTTTTGCACAAGCCCCGAATACCAGGAAAAGTCGAGGATGGCGGGAATCTGATCCGGCGTTTCACTGCCCAGGGCAATGTTCAACAATTCGCCCAGTTGTGCCTGATGCATTTCGTCCGCCAACACATTGAGACGAGCCATCTGGTACAGCGCGCCCAGGCTGGATTGCCACAGCTGCAGGCGTGGACCCAGGGCAGACAGATCCAAATTGCGCAGCGTTTGCGCAGTGTCATCCTGCAAACCGATGACTTCCAGGCCAGCCAGTAATGCCTGGTCAAGGCCAACGAGATGGGCCTCAATCTGACTGACCGTTTCCTCAAGCCCGCTGGCGTCGGTGCCTCCTGCGAGAAACGCAATGATCCCTTCGGGTAAATGGCCATTGCCGAGGTCTTCGTAGAGCTGGACTACCCAGGCACGAACGCGGTCGAGTACCGCCCAGTCGGACTGCTGACGCTGCCATTGAGCACCGAACAGGGCACTTCCCAGCGCCTCGTGTTGGTCGTAAACCTTCCGGCTTTGTTGATAGGTCAGAACTGAATCGACCATACCGAGTTGTTCGGCATTGCTGCCAGGCAGCACACCCTGTGCAAGCCCTTGCAAACGAGCCTTTGAAGCGCGATAGCGCCCCGAAAACACCTTCCACCACTTGCCACCGTAGGCCAGAAGATTCTGCCGGACTTCCAACAGATCCTGCTCCCACGCGGCCTCGATCAACAGGGCGCCATGCTTGGCTTTGCACAGGCTCATGCGCTGGCCCGCATCCAGCAATTCACCAATGGCATCGCGGCGTAGCTGCCAGTCGCCCGTACTCAGCTCTACCCCGTGCAGACGAGGCGCTTCGGCCGCCCGCCTTGCGCCGCGGCATATGACAACTACGTCCGCGAGCGAGGCGGGCTGAGTCAGCATCAGCCGAATCGACAGCGCCTTGGTGGCGGCTTCCAAAGCGGCCAAGTGTGCACTTGCCTGCTGCAATGCGTCGCTCGCAGTATCCTTTTCAATGGGGGAGAAGAACGTTCGTTTGCTTCCCCAAAACGGGTTTTGGTCCGGACGGCCCATTTCCTTGAGATGAAGCGTCAATTCTTCAACCAGTTCGCGGCGTTTCAGCTGATCAGCCAGGGTCCACGACGCCATTGGCGCGAACGCAATCGCAGGTAACACACCGTAGCTGTGCTTGAGTTTGAGGTATCGCCCCAGCACCTCGACAAAGCCCATGCCGCTGACCCCGACAGGCGCACTCACTGCAGAGCAATACCGGTTCAGGTCGCCTTGCAGTTCCGCCAGGTTGGCCAGATCATCTTCGCCCACCCTGGTCAGTGGCCGGCCTTGTTCAAGTGTACGTCCGAGCTCTTTGAGCACCGACGTTTTAGTCGACTTGTGGCTGTGCAACTCAAGCACTGCATCACCCAGATGACATTCATCGAGTCGACGCTTGACCACTTCAAGGGCGGCCATCTTTTCGGCCACGAACAACACCGTTTTTTTCTGGGCAATCAGTTCAGCGATGATGTTTGTGATGGTCTGCGACTTACCGGTACCCGGTGGCCCCTGGATAACCAGGTTGGCGCCCTCTCGCACTTCGAGAATCGCTTCGGTCTGGCTACTGTCTGCATCTTTGACGAATCGCACTTCCCCAGGTTGGAGCACAGAGTCGATGTTCACATCCTCGGCATAGGCAGGATGCTGGTCACCGAAACCCGACCCAAGGAGCCGGTTGATGACCGGGTGGGCATCGGGTTGCTGGTCTTGCGGCCAGCTCTTCGGATCCAGATCCTTGAACATCAGGAACTTGCCGAAGGAAAAGAATCCGAGGGCAGCCTCGTTTGTTGAAACTTTCCAGCGCGATTGCTGGCTTATCAGGTCCGTGACTTCGGCGTAAAAACTGTCGAGACTGCCTTCCATAGCATCGAAGCGATCGTCACTGAATTCACAGGCCGCAAGGTCTAGACCATAATCGGTCTTGAGCTTGGCGATCAACGACAAATTAGGCATCAACTCGTCGCCGGAATACCTCAGCTTGAAGGCGTCCTTTGCGCCGCTGCGTTCAAGAGTCACCGGCAATAACATCAAGGGAGCCTTGCGAAGGGTCTCTGAGTTGTCCGCTTCGTACCAATGAAGAAAGCCCAATGCCAGGAACAGGGTGTTTACGCCCTGCTCCTCGATGAAGGCTCGCGCCTCACTGTGAATCCTCAATAGCTGCAGGAACAAGCGCTCCTCATCCAGTGCTGTCTGCAGGCGCGCATCCGTATGCCGACGCGCTCGACCCGACTCGTCCAGTTCATCGTCTGCAAAACCTGATTCGTGTAAACCGTCGAGCTCCTGCAACAGCAACTCATCAGTTGCTGCGTCCCGGGAGTCTTCCCCATCGATCTGAGGGAGGGTCGCCAACGCCGCCAACTTCTGGCGCGCCATTGGCGAAAAGCTCATGGCCTTCTCTTGCCGATAAAGCAGGTGAAACACCGACTCTGAAAGCTCATCAACGACAGCCAATGTCTTGGCTGACGCGCGGAAGTTCAGCATGGTGTTACGAAGGCCGATATCGAGCAGTTCCTTGCGGCTACCCTGCAGTTTTTGACTAATCCCTGAACTCATGAGGACTCTCTTGAAACGTGGTAGAGGCTGGAAACGATGGAAAACAGATTACCGAGGACTTTCGGCGGAACTCGCTATAAACGCCCCGGGCTGATCCTTCCGCCCAGGCCAGAACCCTGCAGCTAATACAGGGAAACACCGAAGCACTTTACTCATTAGAAGTTTGCTGGCGTATTCGCACTAATGATTTCCGCCTCATCCGCCCCGATATTGCGAAACCGATGCGGCAGTGTCGTAGGAAAGTAATACCCATCCCCAGCATTCAGCACACTAATCTGCCCATCCACCGTCAGCTCAACAGTGCCACGAGTGACAAGCCCACACTCCTCCCCTTCCGAGTGCACAATCGGCTCTTCCCCCGAACTCGCCCCCGGCGCGTACTGCTCGCGCAACAAGCGCATCTGCCGACTTGGCACCGAAGCGCCAATAAGCAACAACCGCAACCCATGACGCCCGAGATCCGGCTGTTCATTGGCCCGAAACACGTACTGATGCTCACGCGGCGGCTGATCGAAGGTAAAGAAGTCCGCCAAGGACATGGGAATGCCTTCGAGCAGTTTTTTCAGGGAGCTGACGGAGGGGCTGACGCGATTCTGTTCGATCAGGGAGATGGTGGCATTGGTGACGCCGCTACGCCGGGCCAGCTCGCGCTGGGACAGTTTGTAGCTTTCGCGTACTAGTTTGAGTCGTGAGCCCGTGTCCATGACAGCCTTATGTGAAGAATACTTAAGGGTTATGGGGGTGGATGGCGGGCGACTTTTGGCCGCGAAGGTACCGCTTCCCTGTCCCGGAAATGTGAAAGGCGGGTATTAAATCACGTTTGGGGGTGTTGCTGTAGGAGCAAGCTTGCTCGCGATGGCGGTGTGTCAGGTGACATTGATGGTGGCTGGTTTGGCGCTTTCGCTGGCAAGCCAGCTCCTACAGGAGGGTGTGGTGGTGCTGGCTGTTTTGGGTGGTGCGGTATTGCGCTGGGGTGTTGGCGGCCAGGATTGAGGGTGGCCGCCGGGTGGGTTGGGCTAGATGCCGAACCGGTCACGCAGCGCGTAGTACGCGGCGCCCATGGCGGTGAGCGGGGCCTGGAAGGTGCGGCCGCCGAGCATGGGCATGTGCGGCAAGGATGCGAAGGCATCGAAGCGTTCGGCGTCGCCGCGGATCATTTCCGAAATGAGTTTGCCGGCCAGGTGCGAGCAGGTAACGCCGTGGCCGCTGTAGCCTTGCATGTAGTAGGCGTTTTTCTCGATGCGGCCGAATTGCGGCATGCGCGACATGGTCAGCAGGAAGTTGCCGGTCCAGCGGTAGTCGATCTTCACGTCCTTGAGCTGCGGGAAGGTCTTGAGGATTTTTGGCTTGATCAGCTGTTCGATGTCGTCCGGTTCGCGGGCGCCATAGACCACGCCGCCGCCATACAGCAGGCGGTTGTCGGCGGTGAGGCGGTAGTAGTCGAGCAGGTAGTTGCAGTCTTCGACGCAGTAGTTGTTTTTGATCAGGCTGCGCGCCACCTTCTCCGATAACGGCTCGGTGACGACGATTTGCGAGCCGCAGGGCATGCTTTTGCGCGTGACGCGGTTGTCGAGGTCTTGCGGCAAGTAGGCGTTGCCGGCGATCAGCAGGTATTTGGCGCGGACCAGGCCTTTGGCGGTGCGCACGTGATCGGTTCGCCGTAGGTGATTTCCACGGCGGCGGATTGTTCGTAGATCTTGCCGCCGAGGCCGATGATGGCCGAGGCTTCGCCGAGGGCCAGGTTCAGCGGGTGGATGTGGCCGCCCTGCAGGTCGAGCAGGCCGCCGACGTAGTTGTCGCAGCCGACTTCGCGTTTGATCTCGGTCGCGTCGAGCATTTTCAGGTTTTTGTTGCCGTAGCGTTCCCAGCTGTTCTTTTGCTCGGCCAGGCCTTTGAGCTGCTTTTTGTTCAGCGCGGCGAAGATGCCGCCCGGCTTGTAGTCGCACTGGATGTCGTAGTGCTGTATGCGCTGACGGATAATGTCGGCGCCTTCGAAGATCATGCTGCCGAGGACTTCGGCGGTCTTGTCGCCGTAGCGCTCTTCGATGACGTCGACGTCGCGGCTGTAGGAATTGACCAATTGGCCGCCGTTGCGACCGCTGGCGCCGAACCCGACTTTGGCGGCTTCGAGCACGGTGACGCTATAGCCGGCTTCGGCGAGGAACAGGGCCGAGGACAAACCGGTGTAGCCGGCGCCGATCACGCAGACGTCGCAGTCCACCGCGTGTTCGAGTATCGGGAAGTCGCCGGTGAAGTTGCGGGTGGCGGCGTAGTAGCTGTTTACATGTGTTGTTTGTTTCATAGGTTTCTCCGATGGCCGCTGGCATGTGCCGGCAGCCGCCGTTGTAGAGGTGTCAGAGCTTGATCCAGGTCGCTTTGAGTTCGGTGTATTTGTCGAACGCGTGCAGCGATTTGTCCCGTCCGTTACCCGACTGCTTGAACCCGCCGAACGGCGCGGTCATGTCGCCGCCGTCGTACTGGTTGACCCAGACGCTGCCGGCGCGCAAACCGCGGGCGAAGGTGTGGGCCTTGCTCAAGTTGCTGGTCCAGACGCCGGCGGCCAGGCCGAAGATGCTGTCGTTGGCGATGGCCAGGGCTTCTTCTTCAGTGTCGAAGGTGATCAGCGACATCACCGGGCCGAAGATTTCTTCCCGGGCGATGGTCATGGCGTTGGTCACGCCGTCGAAGATCGCCGGTTCCACGTACAGGCCGCCGGTGCTTTCGAGGGTGCGGCTGCCGCCGGCGATCAGGTGTGCGCCCTGGTCTTTGCCGACCTGGATGTAGCGCAGCACGTTGTCCAGTTGACGCTGATCGACGACCGCGCCGACGGTGGTTTCGGGATCGAGGGCGTGCCCCGGTTTCCAGGCTTGCAGCGCTTCCACCAGCAACGGGATGAACTGCTCGCGGATCGAGCGCTCGACCAGCAGGCGCGAGCCGGCGGTGCAGACTTCGCCCTGGTTGAAGGCGATAGCACCGGCTGCGGCTTGGGCTGCCGCGCGCAGGTCCGGCGCGTCGGCGAACACCACGTTCGGGCTTTTGCCGCCGGCTTCGAGCCAGACGCGTTTCATGTTGCTCTGCCCGGCGTAGATCAGCAGTTGTTTGGCGATCGCGGTCGAGCCGGTGAAGGCCAGGACGTCGACGTCCATGTGCAACGCCAGCGCCTTGCCGACGGTGTGACCATAGCCCGGCAGGACGTTGAACACACCTTTGGGAATGCCGGCATCCAGCGCCAGCTGGGCGATGCGGATCGCGGTCAGTGGCGACTTTTCCGAAGGCTTGAGGATGAACG
This sequence comes from Pseudomonas sp. VI4.1, assembly GCF_002029345.1. Classification (NCBI taxonomy): domain Bacteria; kingdom Pseudomonadati; phylum Pseudomonadota; class Gammaproteobacteria; order Pseudomonadales; family Pseudomonadaceae; genus Pseudomonas; species Pseudomonas sp. VI4.1. The sequence goes on along the minus strand of NZ_MULM01000094.1, from coordinate 730 downwards.
AGTTGCCGGCTGCGAGGGCCGGGGCGAACTTCCAGCTGGCCATGATCAACGGGAAGTTCCACGGCACGATGGCGGCGACCACGCCTGCGGGTTCTCGGGTGATGAGGCCGAGTTGGTCATGCGGCGTGGCGGCGACTTCGTCGTAGATTTTGTCGATGGCCTCGGCGCTCCAGCGGATCGCGTTGGCGGTCGCCGGAATGTCGATGTTCATCGAGTCGCTGATGGGTTTGCCCATGTCGAGGGTTTCGAGCAGGGCGAGTTCTTCCTGGTTGGCCAGGATCAGGTCGGCGAAGCGGATCAGGATGCGCTTTCGCTCGGCGGGTGCCAACCGCGCCCAGATGCCGGATTCGAAGCTGCGACGCGCGACTGCGACCGCCGCATTGGCATCGGCTTCGTCGGTGCTGGCGACGTTGGCCAGGAAGCGACCGTCGACCGGGCTGACGCATTCGAAGGTGTCACCGCTGAGTGCCGGGCGGTATTGGCCGTCGATGAAGGCGCGGCTTTCTATTGTTAGGGACTGGAAGCGTTGTTCCCAGTCGCTGCGAGTGTTTGTCATGGTTGTGACTCGACGCAGAGGAATGTTGGGTTGTCGTGCCGATGGGTATTCGGGTGCCAGGGCATTGGTGGTGACTGGTCTGGCGCCTTCGCTGGCAAGCCAGCTCCTACAGGGGAGTTGTGTCGTACACAAAAGGTGTGAACGACACAGATCAACTGTAGGAGCTGGCTTGCC
>NZ_MULM01000095.1:0-23358 GCF_002029345.1 Pseudomonas sp. VI4.1 | reverse complement strand
AGATCTCCGAGATCATCTCGGTAGAAAGCGCTGACACCTTCAAGCGCCCGATCTATGCCGGTAACGCCATCGCCACTGTGCAGTCAAATGCATCGGTCAAAGTGATCACCGTGCGGGCCACCGGTTTCGACCCGGTCGCCGCTGAAGGTGGTTCGGCATCGGTTGAAGCCGTTGCGGCTGCCCACGACGCTGGCATCTCCAGCTTCGTTGGCGAAGCACTGGCCAAGTCCGATCGCCCGGAACTGACCGCTGCCAAAATCGTCGTGTCCGGCGGCCGTGGCCTGCAGAACGGCGACAACTTCAAATACCTGTACACCCTGGCCGACAAGCTGGGCGCGGCTGTTGGCGCTTCCCGCGCCGCGGTCGACGCCGGTTTCGTCCCCAACGACATGCAGGTCGGACAGACCGGCAAGATCGTCGCGCCACAGCTGTACATCGCGGTCGGTATCTCCGGCGCGATCCAGCACCTGGCCGGCATGAAAGACTCTAAAGTGATCGTGGCGATCAACAAGGACGAAGAGGCGCCGATCTTCCAGATCGCCGATTACGGCCTGGTGGCTGATCTGTTCGAGGCGGTTCCAGCGTTGGAACACGCGCTTTGAGGAGTTCTTATGACCACGTTTAAACAGATCGGTGTCATCGGTAGTGGAGCAATGGGTCGTGGTATTGCCCAGTTGTTTGCCAGCGCAGGGGTCGAGGTGCTGCTGCACGACAGCCGCAGCGAAGCGACCGAACAAGCGCTTGGGCACAATCGCGAATTACTGGAGCGTGCAGCGGCCAAGGGCAAGATCAGTGCCGAAGCACTGGCCGGCACCCTTGGGCGTATGCGCGCGGCGCACACGCTGCAGGAACTGGCGGGTTGCGACCTGCTGATCGAGGCCATCGTCGAAAATCTCGAGGCCAAACAGAAGCTGTTCCGGGAGTTGGAACAACTGGTTAGCCGCGATGCAGTGTTGGCCAGCAACACCTCGTCGCTGTCGATCACCCTGATCGCCAGCGCCTGTGAGCATCCTCAGCGGGTCGCCGGTTTTCACTTCTTCAATCCGGTCACGCTGATGAAAATTGTCGAGGTGGTTCGCGGGGAACGGACCGATCCGCAGGTCATCGAACGGCTGTCGGCGCTGGCACACCACGCCGGGCACTTCGCCGCAGTGACCCCGGATTCGCCAGGGTTTTTGGTCAATCATGCTGGCCGCGCCTACGGCCCGGAAGCGCTGCGCATTCTCGCCGAAGGTATTGCCACGCCGGCGCAGATAGACCGGATTCTCAGGGATTGCCTGGGCTTTCGCATGGGGCCGTTCGAGCTGTTCGACCTGGTCGGTCTGGACATTTCCCATGCGGTGATGGAGTCGATCCACGACCAGTTCTATCAGGATCCGCGCTACACCCCTTCATCGCTGGTGCCGGCACGCCTTGCCGCTGGCTTGCTCGGGCGCAAGACCGGGCAGGGGTTCTATCGCTATGAGGAAGGCCGAGTGGTCGAAGACGCCCGAGTGGAGCTGCCGCAGGTGGCTATCAATCAGCCGTTCTGGCTGGACTGCCGTGAGGCTGCGATGCGCGACAAGATCGGCGCCGTGCTGGCGAGTGCCGGTGCGGTGCTGGAGCAGGGTGAGCAACCTGGCTCGAATGCTATCTGCCTGGTCACGCCGCTGGGTGAAGACGCCAGCAGCGCGATCGCCCGCCGGCAACTCCCTGTCGCCCGCAGCCTGGCGCTGGAAACCTTTGCCGGTTTTGACGTCCGCAGAGTGCTGATGCGTCATCCGGGGCTGGACGCCAACGTACTGGCGCAGGCGCGGCAGGCGTTAGGCGCGGATGGTGTGCCGGTGGAGGTGATCAACGACTCGCCCGGTTTCATCGCCCAGCGTGTGCTCGCCAGTATCGTCAATCTGGGGTGCGAAATCGCTCAGCGGCGCATCGTCGATCCCGCCACCCTGGATCGTGCGGTGCAGCTGGCATTGGGATACCCCCACGGCCCGCTGGGTTTCGGCGATCAATACGGGGCCATGAACATCCAGCAGATCCTGCAGGCACTGCACGATCTCTATCAGGAGCCGCGTTATCGGCTCAGCCCTTGGCTGCGCCGCCGCGTACAGCTCGGCCTGCCCCTGACCACTGCCGAGGAATCAGCATGAATGCCTACATCTACGACGGCCTGCGTTCGCCCTTTGGCCGCCACGCGGGCGCCCTGGCCAGTGTGCGCCCCGATGACCTGCTGGCCTCGGTCGTGCGCGCCCTGATAGCGCGCAACCCGTTCGCTGCCCAAGACTACGAAGACCTGATTGTCGGCTGCACCAACCAGGCCGGTGAGGACGCACGTAATTTGGGTCGCCACGCGGCTTTGCTGGCGGGACTGCCGCCTACGGTGGGTGGCCTGACCGTCAACCGCCTGTGCGGTTCGGGGTTGGCATCAGTGCTCGACGCTGCCCGCGCAGTGCAAGTCGGGGAGGGTGAGCTGTTTATCGCGGGCGGTGCCGAGAGCATGAGTCGCGCGCCCTTCGTGATCGCCAAGGCGGAAAATGCCTACTCGCGAGAGTTTCGCGCCTTCGACAGCACCATCGGTGCGCGCTTCCCCAATCCGCAGGTGGAAGTGAATTCGGTGCCGATTCGATGCCGGAAACCGCCGACAACGTGGCCCGCGAGCTCGGTATCAGTCGCGAGCAAGCCGATGTCTATGCGGCGCGCAGCCAGGCACTTTTCGAGGCAGCCGTACAGGACGGTTTTCATGCCGGCGAAATCCTGCCAATCGAAGTAACGCAAGGTCGCAAGCAACCACCCAAGCGGGTCGAGTGCGATGAGCATCCGCGTCCCGACAGCAATTTTGCCAGCTTGTCGCGACTGCGCCCGTTATTCGAGGGGGGCGTAGTCACGGCCGGCAATGCTTCGGGGGTGAATGATGGTGCGGCCGCATTGCTGATCGGTTCGCAGGCCATTGGCGAGCAATACGGGCTTGAACCACGCGCGCGGATCCTGGCCGGCGCCATCGCCGGCGTTGAACCGCGGCTAATGGGGCTCGGCCCGGTGCCGGCGATTATCAAGGCACTGCAACGGGCCAATCTACGCCTGGCCGATATGGATCTGATCGAAATCAACGAAGCCTTCGCCGCGCAGGTACTCGGCTGCGCCAAACAACTTGGCCTGGCGTTCGATGATCCGCGCCTGAACCCTAATGGCGGGGCCATTGCCATCGGTCACCCGCTGGGCGCCACCGGTGCGCGCCTGGCGTATAGCGCGGTGCGTCAATTGGAACGCAGGCATAGTCGGTACGCCTTGGTCAGCCTGTGCATTGGCCTGGGGCAGGGCATTGCCTGCGTTATCGAACGCCTCGACTGACAAAACAAAAACACCCAAGAACGGACACGGAGAATTACCCATGGCCAACAAGGCAAGCTTCAACTGGATCGACCCGCTGTTGCTGGATCAGCAACTCACCGAAGAAGAGCGCATGGTGCGCGACAGCGCCCAACAGTTCGCCGCTGACAAACTGGCGCCACGGGTGCTGGAGGCGTTCCGGCACGAGCAGACCGATCCGGCGATCTTCCGCGAGATGGGCGAAACCGGACTGCTGGGCGCGACCATTCCCGAAGCCTACGGCGGCAGTGGCCTGAACAATGTGTGCTACGGCTTGATCGCCCGTGAAGTGGAACGTGTCGACTCCGGGTACCGCTCGATGATGAGTGTGCAGTCGTCGCTGGTGATGGTGCCGATCAACGAATTCGGCAACGAAGCCACCAAACAGAAATACCTGCCCAAGCTGGCCAGTGGCGAATACATCGGCTGCTTCGGCCTGACGGAACCAGACCATGGCTCGGATCCGGGCTCAATGATCACCCGGGCGAAGAAAGTCGACGGCGGGTACCGCCTGACCGGTGCCAAGATGTGGATCACCAACAGCCCGATCGCCGACGTGTTTGTGGTTTGGGCTAAAGACGATGCCGGTGAGATTCGCGGTTTCGTTCTGGAAAAAGGCTGGCAAGGCCTGAGTGCTCCGGCGATTCATGGCAAGGTCGGCTTGCGTGCGTCGATCACTGGCGAAATCGTCATGGACAACGTGTTCTGCCCGCAGGAAAACGCCTTCCCGGATGTGCGTGGCCTGAGAGGTCCTTTTACCTGTCTGAACTCTGCCCGTTACGGCATCAGTTGGGGAGCGCTGGGGGCAGCCGAAGATTGCTGGCATACCGCTCGGCAGTACTGCCTGGATCGCAAACAGTTCGGTCGCCCCTTGGCGCAGACCCAACTGATCCAGAAAAAGCTTGCCGACATGCAGACCGAGATCACGCTTGCCTTGCAAGGCTGCCTGCGCCTTGGTCGAATGAAGGATGAAGGCACCGCGGCGGTGGAAATCACCTCGATCATGAAACGCAACAGCTGCGGCAAGTCGCTGGATATCGCCCGCCTGGCCCGGGACATGCTTGGTGGCAACGGTATCAGCGACGAGTTTGGCGTAGCCCGGCATCTGGTCAACCTGGAAGTGGTCAACACCTATGAAGGTACCCACGACGTGCACGCTCTCATCCTGGGCCGAGCCCAAACCGGTCTGCAGGCGTTCTTTTAGACTGCTCTCGGATTCGGCGAATCGGATGACTCACGATTCGCCAGGAATCAACAGCCGCCCAATAAGACTACGCAAGGCATCGCGCTCGGTAGCACTCAGGTGTTGCGTCAGGACCTGCTCGACGTTTTCTACGCGTGGCTTCAACTCGTTCAGCAGGGTCTGGCCAGGCGTTGTCAGGGACAGCGCCTTGCGGCGCTCCATTCCTTGTCGAAGCCGATCAGCTCTTGCGCCACTGGCTGGCGTTCTTGTGAATAGCTGGCCAACAGGCTGGAGGGGCTGCGGCCTTCAAGCACGGCTGCCATTTTCCAACCCAGGTTGAAGGCGTCCTGCATCGAGACATTCATCCCTTGCCCGGCCTTGGCGCTGTGGGTGTGACAGGCGTCGCCCGCAATGAATATTCTGGGTTCGCGATCGTTCCCCGCGGCGTCGACAGAGTCGTCGAAACGATCGGTCAGGCGTTGGCCGACTTCGTAGACAGAAAACCAGGCGACGTTTTTCACTTCCAGTGTGTAGGGTTGCAAGATCCGCTGCGCGGTGGCGATCAGTTGCTCGGCACTGGTCTCGCGGATCGTTGTGCGGTTTTCCTCGGTCACCTCGCCCAGGTCGACGTACATGCGCACCAGGTCAATGCGGATACGGCATCGTGACCAAGTCTTGCTCGGACTCGGTCAATACCTTCTACGGTGCGCTCATAGGCGTCTTTTGAAGGTGTCGGCCGGTTGGCATTGTGCAAAAACGCAGGACCGTCCAGAGACGTTGAAAATTGGAATTTATGCTGCTCCGCGAAATCCAGGACTTCGTCAGTCAAATGGTGGAGCGTGGTCGTGATCACATATTGGATGCTTCGTTGCTCGGCTACATTACGAGCCGCTACTAATCCAACAATTTGTCGAATTCGGTCGAAGGCCAGAAGTGGTTCGCCGCCCTGAAACTCGACGGTGATGACGGGAGAGGGCGATTCGAACAAGCGATCTACTGCCAGCTCGGCATGCTCAGCTGACATGTCATGACCCGAGCCACCGAGCGGGGCTCGCGAGACTTGGCAGTATTGGCTGGTGTGGTTGCAGCGCAACGTGACAACAAATATGTGCAGTGCCGGACCATCAAGGACGAAGGATTTACGACTACGATATTGAGCCGTCATTTCAGGGACGGGATTGTGTCCGTGGGGCTCAAATATAAAATAGATGTCTTTGTTTTTCGACGCGGTCGTCCGGAATGGCTAGAGACGACCCAAGACTGCGCAAATGGCGGCTATGACCTGATGGGCCTCACTAAACAGGTGATTGACGACGTGCTCGAGCGCTACGAGGCCCACCTCGCGTTTCTCACCTTCGCTACGGAGAGCGATATCGCATCGGTGCTCACTCCGCCGATATAGAGCCAGGATTATTACTTATCGGCGCGCGGTCGGAGGGGTGGATATTGCTCATGGGGTATCCCCAGTCAGGCGCTGCCCTCCGTGACCGCATGCGCAGCACAATGTATTGTCAGGTTTGGGAATTCAGGGAGGATCTTGATGTTTTGGTACGGCAGCAAAAAAGACAGATTCCGGGTCCAGCGGTGGATATCAATCATCGTGCTGTGTGTAGGCGCACTTTTTTTGATATCGGGTATATATCAGTACGTTTCATGCCAGGGGCCTGGGTACCCGATATTCAAGGCGCTCGTCATGATGGGTGTCGCAAGTGTCATGTTTTACATTGCTGATAAATGGTGATGATGGCCATGAGTGTTGTGATAGCGCACTGGGATGTATCAAGAGGCTCTTCATTCCCTCGCCTGAACGAAGAGCCTCTTCATCATCAGCGCACACACTACGCGCCTGAGTAGCGGGCGGCTTCGCCTTTGGCCGGCCAGTCATCCTCGTCAGCTTTTTCGCCACCTTCAGCCTGCAGTCCTTCTTTCTCAAGCTGCTCTCGAGCGAGCCGCCAATAATGGTCTTCAGCGCCATCCGGACGAGCATCCCTTTCCCACAATTCATAAGCTAATTGGCGGATTATCGATTCGTCAATCATGGTCATTCCTCCTGTGATCGAGCGTTCCTCAGAATAGGGGCTACGCCAGATCGTAAAGGTTCAACCTGATTCAGGCAGATGTGTTGCAGTGGCCGTCGCGGGTCAGTCTTCTGGCAGGTTATTGAATATGATTTCCAGGGTGCTGTTCAGCTTGGTGATCTGGGCCTCGGTCAGGCCTTTGAAACTGGTGCGGAAGATATCGCTGGTGCCCCGCTGGATTTCTTCGATGGTATGGCGGCCGATCTCGGTGAGAGAGACCTGGGTCACCCGCCCGTCGCTGGCGCTGGTATTGGTCTCTACCAGGCCGTCGGCTTTCATGCGATAGACGATTTTGGTGATGGTCGAGAGCTTGGCGATGGCATGGATGGAGATTTCCGAAATGCTCGACTCGCCGTTCTCCTTGAGGATGAACAGAATCCGCCAGCGCGGGATGTCCATATCGATTTTTTTCAACGCTTTCTCCATGGCCATGGAGTAGCGGCCGTGCAGGCGAGCCAGCCAGTAGAAGGGGAACTCTTCCTTCTTGAAATCCTCGCTGGCGGGGTTGTATCGGCTCAGGCGCTTTTTCGGGGTGGTCATAAAGGTTGGCGTAGTCTTTCTGTGAACTGGGTTTGATAGCGGGCGTCATTGTCGCGCCGCCCGCGGAACACCGCAAACACCTGTAGGAGCTGGCTTGCCAGCGAAAGCGGAGAGTCAGGCGAAGCAGATGTTGAATGTACTGGCCTCTTCGCTGGCAAGCCAGCTCCTACAGGGTTCGGCGGTGCCTGCGCCCTCGCGTGAACACCGCAAACCCCTGTAGGCGCTGGCTTGCCAGCGAAAGCGGAGTGTCAGGCGAAGCAGATGTTGAATGCACCGGCCTCTTCGCTGGCAAGCCAGCTCCTACGAGGATCGTGGTCGCACACGACCAGGTGATTGCGTTGCAGAATCGGAATGACACTTGCGCGTTTCGGGCAGTGGGGCGCCGGGGCCGTTGCTAGGATCGAAGCTCTTCTACAGCCATGCCACACCTGACGGGCTTGCTGCCCGGTATCCGCACTTCGATATGCGCACCCGGGGTAAAGCCGGCCGGAAATTGCGTAAATACGCGAACCGGGCATCAGGCGCGGAGTAGGGCAAGAGCGACATACCCAGCCCAAAATTAATTTGACATATGTTATTTGTGATCACATATTGGAGCCATAAGAACGTCCAATGTGAGCCCTTCCTCATGACAGATCGCCCAATCCTCCTGCCCACCATGCGTCAGGTTTCCCGCGACACCCTGCAGGATCAGGTCTACCGTCAGATCCGTGAAGCGCTGATGAGCGGCCGCTTCCAGCCAGGCCAGAAACTGACCATCCGCGGTCTTGCCGAGGCGCTGGGTTCCAGCCCGATGCCGGTGCGCGAAGCACTCAATCGACTCAGCGCAGAGAACGCCTTCGAAGTCACCGAGACCTCCCGCCTGCGTGTGCGCATGATGACCCCCGAACGACTGCGCGAGATCCGCGACGCCCGGGTTGCGCTCGAAGGCCTGTTGGCCGAGAAGGCCGTCATCCTGCTCAACGACGCCGACCTTAAAGACATCAGCCACCTGTGCGACCAGATGCAGCAAGCCGCCGACAGCGTCGATGTGGCCCGCTACCTGTGGACTAACTTCGCCTTCCACCGGCGCATCTATGCAGTGGCCAAAGCTGACCTGACCATCGCCGCCGTGGAGAATTTCTGGCTGCACATGGGCCCCTGCTTTGCGCTTGTCGCACCGGACAAAGCGCACCTGCAGCGCTCGATGGAAGCGCACAACCGCATCGTCGAGGCCCTGGCCGCGCGTGATGGGGCTGCGGCCCGGGCGGCAGTCACCGACGACATCATGCAGGCGGCCGACTCCCTGGCACGCCTGATCGACAAGGGCGACCGGTCACGGTCGCCGGTTTCTGGAGTAAAGAAAGCATGAGCGTTCTCAATCGACTGATTCCCTACACCGGCCTGCGGGTGCTGATCTCTGGCGGCGCGGCCGGGATCGGTGAAGTGCTGGCAGCGGCTTACATGGAGGCGGGTGCAAAAGTGCATGTGTGTGATGTCAGCGAAGCCGCCATTGCAGCATTCCGCGACCGTTACCCGGACAGCGTTGCCACCCGTGCCGATGTGGGTGACCCGGCGCAGATCGAGGCGGTATTCAAGGTTCAGCGCGAACAGTTCGGTGGCCTCGATGTCCTGGTCAATAACGCCGGGATCGCCGGGCCGACCGCCGGGATCGATGCGGTCACCGACGAGGAATGGCAGCGCACCATCGACATCAACCTCACGGCGCAATACCGCTTTGCCCATCACGCGGTGCCGCTGCTCAAAGCGTCACCCAACGCACATCTGATCCACATCGCGTCGGTGGCCGGCCGCCTGGGTTACGCCTGGCGCACGCCGTATGCCGCGACCAAGTGGGCCATCGTCGGCCTGATGAAATCCCTGGCATCCGAGTTGGGTGAAAGCGACATCCGCGTCAACGCCTTGCTGCCCGGCATCGTCGAAGGCCCGCGCATGGACGGGGTGATTCGCGCCCGCGCCGAGCAGATGAACGTGCCAGAAGCGCAGATGCGTGAGGAGTACCTGAAAAAGATCTCGCTCAAACGCATGGTCACCGCCGAGGACGTTGCCGCCATGGCGCTGTTCCTGTGTTCGCCCGCCGCACGCAACGTGACCGGCCAGGCCATCAGCGTCGATGGCAACGTCGAGTACCTCTAAGCGTATCGACTTCAGTTACAACAACGGCCGGACATAATCCGCGTCGAGTGACCCCAATAACTTTCTCGCCAAGAACAAGAACGGAGAACACTCATGTCCAAAAATCGCCCGATCATCATTACCTGCGCCGTCACTGGCGCCATCCATACGCCGTCGATGTCGCCGCACTTGCCAATCACCCCGCAGGAAATTGCCGACGCCGCCATTGGTGCCGCCGAGGCCGGCGCCTCGATTGTGCACCTGCATGCCCGCGATCCAATCGATGGGCGGCCGAGTCAGGATGTCGACCTGTTTCGTCAGTTCCTGCCGCAGATCAAGGCCAAGAGTGACGTGGTGATCAACATCACCACCGGCGGTGCGCCGACCATGGGCGTGGAAGAACGCCTGCAGCCTGTGGCACAACTCAAGCCGGAACTGGCGTCGCTGAACATGGGATCGATGAACTTCGGGCTGTACGAAATGCTCGATCGTTTCACCGAATTCAAGCACGACTGGGAGCGGCCATACCTGGCCGAGAGCGACGACCGGATCTTCCGCAATACCTTCCGCGACATCGCTCACATTCTCAACGCCTGTGCCGAGAACCGTACCCGTTTTGAAATTGAATGCTACGACATCGGCCATCTGTACACCGCCGCACACTTCCTGCAGCGCGGGTTGCTCAAGGCGCCGATTTTCATTCAGTCGGTGTTCGGTCTGCGCGGCGGCATCGGTGGACATCCCGAGGACCTGGCGCACATGCGCCGTACGGCCGACCGCCTGTTCGGCGACGCGTACCAGTGGTCGATTCTCGGTGCCGGCCGCAATCAGATTCCGCTGGGCACCATGGGCCTGTCGATGGGCAGCCATGTACGCGTCGGCCTTGAGGATTCGCTGTGGGACGGGCCCGGCAAGCTGGCCGCGTCCAATGCCGATCAGGTCAAGCGCATCCGCACGGTGATCGAAGCCCTGGGCGGGCGCGTGGCGACGCCGGATGAGGCGCGGGAAATGCTCGATCTCAAGGGCAAGGACCAGGTCGATTTTTAATAGCGTTGTCATGATGGCGCCGGCCTGGGTGGTCGGCGCCTGGTGTTGACAACGAAACCTGTCCTCTTCATAAAAACAGTCAGCTCAGCTTTTTTTTGCTCACGGCGGCCAGCGTTGCCGGGGCTTCTCTACAGCTGTAGCTGCAAGAGGTTTGCGCGATGACAATAACAAGAACCATCGGAACACCTGATACCCCCCGAGACTCGGCGACGCTGAACAAGTTGATGTTTGTCAAGCTGATGCCGTTGCTGATTGCGGCCTACGTGCTGAGCTTTCTTGACCGGACCAACATCGCGTTGGCCAAGCATCAACTGGATATCGACCTGGGCATTTCCGCTGCCGCCTACGGGCTGGGAGCCGGGTTGTTCTTTCTCACCTACGCACTGTCGGAAGTGCCCAGCAACCTGATCATGCACAAGGTCGGCGCGCGGTTCTGGATTGCGCGGATCATGGTCACCTGGGGTTTGATCTCGGCGGCGATGGCGTTCGTCCAGGGCGAAACGTCGTTCTACGTATTGCGTCTGCTGCTGGGCATCGCCGAAGCGGGGCTGTTCCCTGGCGTCATGCTGTACCTGACATACTGGTTCGGCCGCGAACAACGGGCCCGGGCTACCGGTTATTTTCTGTTGGGCGTGTGTTTCGCCAACATCATCGGCGGGCCACTGGGTGCCGCGCTCATGCAACTGGACGGTGTGTGGGGCTGGCGTGGCTGGCAGTGGATGTTCATGCTCGAGGGCCTGCCGGCGGTGTTCTTCGCCATGGTGGTCTGGAAAAAATTGCCGGACCGTCCCAGCAAGGCGCCTTGGCTGAGCGCCGCCGAAGCCGAGCAGATCGAACGGCGGTTGGCCGCTGAATCGGAGGAGGGCGCAGGCGCCGGCGGTCACTCGTTCAAACAATGCCTGACCCCGCAGATTCTGTTGGCGATCCTGGTCTACTTCTGCCACCAGATCACGATCTACACGGTGATCTTTTTCCTGCCCGGCATCATCGGCAAATACGGCGAGCTGAGTACCTTGCAGATCGGCTTGTTGACTTCCCTGCCTTGGCTGGCGGCCGCTGCGGGCGCTATCGCACTGCCCCGATTTGCCACCACGCCGGCGCGTGCCCGGCAAATGCTGGTCGCGGGTTTGCTGACCATGGCCGCAGGCCTGGGAATCGCCTCGCTGGCGGGACCGGTGATCAGTCTGCTGGGCTTCTGCATATCGGCGGTGATGTTCTTCGTCGTGCAGTCGATCATCTTTCTCTACCCCGCTTCGCGACTCAAGGGCGCGGCGCTCGCAGGAGGGTTGGGATTCGTCAACTCGTGCGGCCTGCTGGGCGGTTTCGTCGGCCCCTCCGTGATGGGGTTGATCGAGCAAAGTACCGGCAATGCCATGAACGGCATGAAAATCGTGGCGATTATCCTGGTGCTCGCGGCGATAGCGGCATTGCGATTGCGTCAGGGCCATGAACACAAGGTGGATAAACAACGGCTGCAAAGTCGGCGACAGCCTGTGTGAGTGCGCGCTGATAACAATGCTGCCGGTCGGGGGTGGGAGTGGTCGTGGTATCCGCGACATTTCCACCCCGGTTTCCCATCGGACTGGGCGCTGTTGAATTTGCGTTATGCCCCGGTCCTGCCATTTGAGATTCGACCCAAGATCGTGATTGGTTTATTTTTTGTTCTTAAAGCACCCTTTTGGGTGCTTTTTTCTTGTTTTTTTAAACCCGTTTGGGGTCGGTGAATCATGTTCGGGAATGAGTTCCAACTGCGAACCGTGCCGAGTATCTGGCCAGACGAATCGGCCTTGGCGCCGCTTGGCAGAAATGCGGTCCCGAAAAAAGAGACCGCAGCACAGGCCGCAGGGCTTACTCACATTCGGCCTCAGTCAACCCCAGCTACTCACGCGGATCGATCTGATTCAGCAGCTGATTCGCCGTGATTTCTGCCAGCATGATGCTATTGGAAATGCCCAACAAGGCGTGACGCGACCCGCCGTCCAGATGATCCACCACGTGATGAACAATCACATCGACCGAGGCCAGCGTTTCGACCAGATAAACCATGAGGGTCTCGGTCGTCGCCTTTGGGTCGACGGTAAACAGCGTGCTGGGTGTGCGCGGGGTGGCCTTGATGTCGGCAGTCGAGGGGAAGTGAAAATCGAGGGCGTGTTCGGCAGCCTCGTTGTGTATGTTTGAATCGGGTTTGATTGGGGATGCTGGGTGTTCGGGGGATTGGGTGTGACCTTGAACATACTCTAGGTTCCTGAAGGTGTGCCAACCCCTTTGCTGCTAAACGAAGAGGGTGGCAGCTGCACGCAGGTTAGCAGACCGGTGAACCTAAGAAACCGGCGCGCCCAAGGGCGCCCTGCGCACAGCCACCATCAAAATGCAGGCAAAAAACCTGGCTGATAGGAGCGTTGCACGTCTTAGGTTATCAATGGGCTGCTAAACCCGATCACTGTGGGCAGTGACACGAATCAAGTTACCTAGCGGCCCCAAGGCGCACAAGCCGGCGGATTCTGGCGTACCCGTAGGCAACGACGCAAGGTGTTGTAGCTTTCAGGAGGTAAGCAGTAGGACGTTTAAACACGCGCCTTGCGCGGATGTTTAATTTGCGAGCGAACATGATTGAACACCTGGTTTCTGCCCTCGCTTGAAAATCTTCAACGAACAGGAGTTGAGCTATGAACAGCATGACCTATAAGGGCTATGCGGCCCGAGTCGAGTTTGATGAGCGGGACGACATCTTCGTCGGCCGGGTGTTGAGTGTGCGTGACATCATCAGCTTTCACGCCGATTCAGTGGCCGAGCTGCGCGCCGGGTTTGCTGCCGCTGTTGAGGATTATTTGGCGGACTGTGGCCCGCCGACTTGACTGAAGTTCACTGTCCGGAACAAGCGTTCCGGCAGCGTCCTTGTTGTTTTTACCCTTCAAAACGTCGGCGGGGTAATCACCCAGATCACCACCGCGTCCACCTCGCCGGGGTTGCCGTAGCGATGGGGTTCCTGGCTGGAAAAACTGAAACTGTCGCCTTCGTTGAGCTGGAAATGGCGCTCGCCAACCCATAACTCGAAACTGCCGCTGAGCAGGTAGCCGGCTTCTTCGCCTTCATGGCTATAGCTTTGCTGGCTGTAAGTGCCTGGTGGAAAGCGCGAATGCAGGATCTCCAGCTGGCGGTTGGGCTGCGGGGTCAGCAATTGGTCGACGATGCCGTCTTCGTAATGCACGCTCATCCGGCTGTGCTTGCGGACCACATAACCGCTGTCCTCGGGGGCCGTGCTGGCTTCGCTGGCGAAGAACCACTGGATGGTCACGCCCAGGCTGCGGGCGATGTTGAACAGCGCCGGGATCGACGGGTAGGCCAGGTTGCGTTCCAGCTGGCTGATGTAGCCCGCTGTCAGCTCGCTCATGTCTGCCAGCGCGGCCAGGGTCATGCCCCGGCGTTTGCGCAGGCCGCGAATGCGCGTGCCGAGGAAGTGCGGCCCTGCGGCAGCGGGCTGACTGGCGGGCGCGCTGGCAGGCGGCAGGTTGCTGCTGTTGCTCATTGCGTGCTCCGAAACGGACGGTGCCCGAGCGGGTTGAAACCCTCGGGCCTGATGGCTGGCAAAGGCCGGGAGTATAGAGCAGCCTCAGAGGTCCCACGCAACCCTCAAGCCTTCATAAATCGCTTCTTCGGCGGTGCGCGGTGCCAGGCAGTCGCCGATCCGCCGGAACTCCACCAGCCCTTGCAGTTCCGCACCGAGGGTATCCACCGGCTGATGGCCCTGGCACAGCACCAGCGTGTCGATGTCTTCGAAAATGATCGGCTCGGCGCTGGCGGTATGCTGCATGTACACGGCGCTGTCATCGCAGCCGTAAAGGCGGGCGTAAGGTGTGATGGGAATGCCCGACTTGTGCAGTTCGCCGGCCAATTGATCGCGCACGTACAGTGGCAGGTTTTCTCCACAATGGGTGCCGTTGACCGCCAGCTGCACCTGATGGCCGGCACGCACCAGGCGTTCGGCGATGCCAGGGCCAATCCAGTCGCACCGCCAGTCGACCACCAGCACCGAGCGTCCCGGCGTGACCTCGTCGCGCAGTACCTGCCAGGCATCCACCACGTGCAGGTCGCCACCCCGGTCGAAGGTCGGCCAGTAGGGTTCGGCGCCAGTTGCAACAATCACCAGGTCCGGCCGTTCGCGTTCGACCAGCGCCCGGTCGACGCGGGTATTGCACACCACGCGTACGCCAGCCAGGTGCATTTCCCGCTGCAGGTTGGTGCTGGCGCCGCCGAATTCGCTGCGCCGCGGCAGCAGTTGCGCCAGCAGGATTTGCCCGCCGAGCTGTGCACCGGCTTCGTAGAGTGTGACCTCGTGCCCGCGTGCGGCGGCGACGGCGGCCGCCTTCATCCCGGCCGGGCCGCCGCCGGCGATCAGGATGCGCTTGCGGTTGGTCGTCGCGTGCAGCTTGCCGAAAATCAGCTCGCGACCGGTCTCCGGATGCTGGATGCAGGAAATCGGCAAGCCTTTGTGAAAGTGCCCGATGCACGCCTGATTGCAGGCGATGCACGCGCGCACATCCTCGCTGCGTCCGGCATTGGATTTGTTTGGCATCTGCGGGTCGCAGATCAGGGCGCGGGTCATGCCGCAGACATCGGCCTGGCCACGGGCAATGATCAGCTCGGCTTCTTGCGGCTGATTGATGCGCCCGGTGACGAACAGCGGAATCGACAGGCTGGCCTTGAACGTCCCGGCCTCCTTGGCCAGGTAGGCCGCTTCGATGGCCATCGGCGGCACGATATGCACCGCACCGCCCAACGATGCCGACGTGCCGGCGACGATGTGCACGTAATCCAGTTGCTGCTGCAATGACTTGACCGCCGCCAGCGACTCGTCTTCGGTCAGGCCTTCGGGGTCGCGCTCATCGGCACTGATGCGCAAGCCGATGATGAACTGCTCATCGGTGTTGGCGCGGACCGCCGCAATGACTTCGCGCAAAAACCGCAGGCGCAGTTGCAGGTCGCCGTTGTAGCCGTCAGTGCGCCGGTTGACCCGCGGGTTGATGAATTGTGCGGGCAGGTAACCATGGCTGGCGACCACTTCCACGCCGTCCAGCCCGGCCTGGTATAAACGCCGGGCCGCCGCGCCATAACCGGCGACGATCTCGTCGATCATGGCTTGATCCAGCGCGCGCGGCATGACCCGAAAACGCTCGTTGGGTACCGCCGAAGGCGAGTAGGCGACGGCCAGCAAGCCATCGCTGGACTCCATGATTTCCCGGCCCGGATGGAAAATCTGCGAGAGCACCACCGTGCCATGGGCATGACAGGTGTCGGCCAGCTGTCGATAACCGTCGATGCAGGCGTCATCGGTGGCCATCAGCACATGGGAGGTGTAGCGCGCACTGTCATGCACCCCGGCAACCTGCAGCACGATCAGCCCGACGCCGCCTTCGGCACGCGCCCGGTGATAGGCGATCAGTTGCTCGTTGACCAGGTTGTCGGTCGGCATCGAAGTGTCGTGGCCGCTGGACATGATGCGGTTCTTGAGACGCTTGCCACGGATCTGCAGCGGTTCGAACAGGTGCGCGAACGCTGGGGTGGAAGTCGGCATGGTGCGATACTCCAGGCGAGCCGAAGCTGGAAAAACAGGGGGTTCGGCGTTGTTATTATTTCGCTATAGAAATTTACCCTTAGTAAAAAATCAACTTGTTTTTTTAATGGCGGATAAATAGATTGGGACGTCGAGTCCTATTCTTCGCGCAGACGATCAGCCCAGAGAGCAGAAACAATGAATGAAATTGCACATCCGGCGGCTGGCGCTGCCGAGCAGGTTTCCAGCGAGCAACTTGTTACAGAGCGACGTCTTACCGAAGAACGCCTGCGCCGGGAGCTGGCGGCCTGTTATCGGTTGATCGCGCACTTTCGCATGAGTGACCTGATTTTCACCCACATCTCGGTGCGTCTGCCGGGGCCCGAGCATCACTTCCTGATCAACCCCTATGGGCTGATGTTCGACGAAATCACCGCCTCCAGCCTGGTCAAGATCGACCTCGACGGCCGTGCGGTGGAGCCGTCGCCGTATCCGGTCAACCCGGCGGGTTTCGTGATTCACAGCGCCATCCACCGTGCCCGCGAAGATGCACAGTGCGTGCTGCATACCCACACCCGGGCCGGGTGCGCGGTAGCGGCGTTGAAGTGCGGGTTGTTGCCGGTGAATCAGATCTCCATGGAGTTCTACGAACGGGTCGCTTACCACGACTATGAGGGCGTGGCGCTGGATCTGGGCGAGCAGCAGCGACTGGTGCATGACCTGGGTGACAAGACGGTGTTGATGCTGCGCAACCACGGTTTGTTGACCGTTGGAGCAAGCATCGGCCAGGCGTTTCTGCGCATGTACTACCTGGAAAAAGCCTGCGAGATCCAATTGGCGGCGCAGGCCTGCGGCGAACTGGTGCTGCCACCGGCGGCCGTTTGCGAGCACACCGAGCGCCAGTTCAACGAGCCGGGTCGGCCATTGGCGGAAGGCGAATTGAACGATCCGGATGCCATGCAGTTGGCATGGTCGGCGCTGTTGCGGTTGGCGGATCGAGTGGCGCCGGGTTATCGGGATTGAGCGCAATGCCCTGAGGCGGGGGGCTTGCTCCAATGCCAGTCAGTTAAGTGAAAGGTGTGCCCCCTGTAGGAGAGAGCTTGCTCGCGATGGACGTTAACGATAACGCGTGTTTTCTGAACAAACGCGCCACTCTTGAGTCCATCGCGAGCAAGGTCGCTCCTATAGAGATGCTGTACAGTTGTTCAGCTCAGTGGCCGCAAAAGACCGGCCCAACGACTGTTCCAAGGAGATCGATGCCCATGACCCAGGAAGCCCGCTTTTCCCGAATGGAGCCGGAGTTGCGCAAGGCCAACCTGATCGAGGCGACGCTGGTGTGCCTCAAGCGCCATGGCTTCCAGGGGGCTTCGATCCGCAAGATCTCGGCTGAAGCGGGGGTGTCGGTCGGGTTGATCAGCCATCACTACTCCGGCAAGGACGAACTGGTGGCCGAAGCCTATCGGGCGGTCACCGGGCGAGTCATGAGCCTGTTACGCGACGCCATGGAGCAAGCCGCACCGAATGCCCGTGAGCGTTTGTCGGCGTTTTTTCGCGCCTCGTTCTCCGCCGAACTGCTGGACCCGCAACTGCTGGATGCCTGGCTGGCGTTCTGGGGCGCGGTCAAGACCGCCGAAGCGATCAATCTCGCCCATGAGCATTCCTATGGCGAATACCGCAGCGAGTTGCGCAAGGTGCTCAACGATCTGGCCCGGCAAGAGGGCTGGGAGGCTTTCGATGCGGACCTTGCCGCCATCAGCCTGAGCGCGCTGCTCGATGGCTTGTGGCTGGAGTCGGGACTCAACCCCGGCACCTTCACCCCGAGCCAGGGCATGCAGATTTGCGAAGCCTGGGTCGATGGTTTGCAGGCCGGCGGTCGCCAGCGTTTCAGTTTGCAGACAGAGGGCTGTTGATCGATCGTTCAGCTATAGCTACTCTCTGCCGCTCAAGCGAAACAGATTCTAATAAGAAACATGCCCATCGGGCTTATGCAGGAACACCAAGCGATGACTCCTCGGGTACTGATCGTCGACGACGATTTGCTGATTCGCGAACTCCTTCATGCCTATCTTTCGCAAGAAGGTTACGACGTGCATTGCGCCGCTACGGCGGAACTGGCCGAAACTTTTCTGGCGACCAACACGGTCGACCTGGTGATGCTGGACATCCGCCTGCCGGGCAAGGATGGCCTGACCCTGACCCGCGAGCTGCGGGTGCGCTCGGAAGTCGGGATCATCCTGATTACCGGGCGCAATGACGAAATCGACCGCATCGTCGGCCTCGAATGCGGCGCTGACGATTACGTGATCAAACCCCTCAACCCGCGTGAACTGGTGTCGCGGGCCAAAAACCTGGTGCGCCGGGTGCGCCATGCCCAGTTGCAGCAGCCGCGCCGGCGCTGCGTCAGGTCAAACAGTTTGCTGCCTGGGGACTGGACACCGATCGCCGCCGCCTGATCGATGATGCCGGGGGCGAAACCCTGCTGACCCAGGGGGAATTCCAGTTGCTCAGTGTCTTCCTGCGCAACAGCGGGCATACCTTGAGCCGCGATCAGTTGATGGATCAGATCCGCAACCGTGAATGGGTACCCAACGACCGCTCCATCGACGTGCTGGTCGGGCGCTTGCGGCGCAAGTTGCATGACGACCCTGCCGAGCCGCAACTGATCATTACCATCCATGGCGCCGGTTATTTGTTCACCGCCAGCGTGGCTGCCTGAACCCTATGTGGCGACTGCTCGGGTTACTGCTGGCACTGACCGGCACATCGGTGGCGGCCGAGACCCTTCGCTACTGCGATTATCCGGTCTACCCACCGATTTCCTGGAGCGACGGCAAACAGGTGCGCGGCCTGGCGCTCAGTGTGGTGAAGACGTTATTTGGCAACCTGGGGTACGAGGTCGAGATCGTCGTGCTGGGCAACTGGAAGCGCTGCCTGCTGGACGCCGCCGAAGGCCGGGTTGACGTGGTCCTGGCCTACAGCACGGCGCAGCGCGAACAGAGCATGCGCTTCTCGACGGTACCGGTGTTGCGTGAAGAGGTCGCGGTGTTCTTCAACCGCCAACACCCGGTGAAGTTCGAACGGCTTGAAGACCTCGGCAACTACCGCGGCGGCCTGCTGTTTGGTGAAAGCTATGGCCTGGACTTCGATCGCTTCGTCGCCCGGCACGGCAATATCGAATGGGTCTCCGACAGTCGACAGAACTTCGGCAAGCTGATTCGCGGCAGAATCGACTTCATCACCCATGAGCGGCGTACCGGGCAGTTGTTTGTGGAAAACCTGCCGGGTGCCGCCGACATCCAGGCCTTGCCCCAGTCATTGAACGTCGACTATTTGCGGGTCGCCGTATCGCGCCGCTCCACGCTGGCCGAGCGCATGCCCGCGATCGACGCCGAACTGCAGCGGATGGTTGACGCGGGCGAGATCGAACGCTGGTTGAGCGAGAGTGAAGCCACCTATCGCGACATGATCAAGCTGCCGGCGGACGCGCCATGAGCCGCGCCAGCCCCGGCGGCCTGTTGCGCCGCCTGCTGCTGTTCATCCTGCTGTTCAGCCTGTGCTTCACCATTCTCGCCAGCACCGTGCAGCTGTATTTCGAGTACCGCCGTGAAATGCGCGATATCGATTCGCGCATGGAGTTGATCCGCGCCGGCTACCTGGCCAGCCTGGAACGCAGCCTCTGGGATCTGAACCAGGAGCAGTTGAATGTGCAACTGCGCGGCCTGGTGGATTTTTCCGATGTGGCCCGGGTGCATTTGCGCAGTCCCGATTTCGACCTGCTGCAAGGCAGCCCCGCGCCGGCCGGCCCCCTGCGCATCGAGCGTTTCCAGCTCAATTACCAGCCGCCGTCCGGCCTGTCGCGGCATCTGGGCGAGCTGGAAGTCAGTACCGACCTGGACGCGGTGTATAGCCGGTTGTACGCCACCGGCCTGACCAGCCTGTTATGGATGAGCGTGTTCCTCTGCGGTCTGGCGGTGGCGCTGTCGGGGTTGTTCTACCGGCTGGTGACTCGGCATTTGCAGGTGATGGCCGATTTCGCCCGGCGCATTGCCGCCGGTGACTGGCATGAACCTTTGCGCCTGGACAAAAGCAGCACCGGCCGCGAAGACGAAATCGATACCGTGGCTCACGCCCTGGATGACATGCGCCGGGCGATTCTCAGCGATATCCACCGTCGCGAAGTCGACCGCCTGGCGCTGCAGGACAAACGCGACGAACTGCAGAAAATGGTCGAGCGGCGCACGGCCAGCCTGCTGCGGGCCAAGGATGAGGCCGAAGCGGCCAACCTCGCCAAGTCGCGCTTCCTCGCCACCATGAGCCATGAATTGCGCACGCCACTCAATGGCATTCTCGGCATGGCCCAATTGCTGCGCGGCGCCAGCCTCGACGAGCGCGATGGCAAACGCCTGGAAGCGCTGTACAAAGCCGGCGAAGGTCTGCTGACGATTCTCAACGAAGTGCTGTATTTCGCCCGGCTGGAGGAAGGCGAAAGCCATCCGGAGCAGGTCGACTTCTCGCTCAGGCAACTGCTCGATGAGGTACTGACGCTGCTGGAACCGCGAGGGCTGAGCAATGGCACGCAACTGCAGTGTCGGGTTGAGCCGCAGGTCGACGATCGTTGCCGTGGCGCCGAGCAATTTTTACGTCAGGTCTTGAGTAACCTGTTGGCCAACGCCATCAAGTTCACCGAGGCCGGACACATCAGCGTCGACGTCGCGCTACTGGCTGCGGGCGACCCGGCCACAGGGCAACGCCTGCGGTTCAGCGTGACCGACAATGGCATCGGCATCGCGGCGTCGGTGCAGGCAAAGATCTTCGAGCGCTTCACCCAGGCCAACGAAGACGTGACCCAGCGTTATGGCGGTACCGGGCTGGGACTCGCCATCAGTAAACACCTGGTGCAGTTGCTCGGCGGGCGCATCGGAGTCGACAGCCAGGAAGGGCAGGGCAGTTGCTTCTGGTTCGAGCTGACGCTGCAACCGGCTTTGGCCGCGGCGCCTGTCACGCGCGCCACTTCACCGGTTCAGCCGCTGGGCATTCTGGTGGTCGAAGACGTGGCGCTGAACCGCGAGGTGGTCAGCGGTCTGCTGGAGCGCGACGGGCATCGGGTCAGCCTCGCGGAAGATGCCGAGCAAGCGCTGGAACTCTGCCGCCGGCACTCCTTCGAGCTGATTCTGCTCGATGTGCATCTGCCGGGCATGAGTGGCGTCGAACTGTGCAAGCTGATCCGCCGCACACCGGGGCCCAATCAACACAGCCGGATCTTCGCCCTGACTGCCAGCGTGCAGCCGGCGCTGGTGCGCGGTTATCTGGATGCCGGCATGCAAGGCATTCTCGCCAAGCCGCTGAAGCTCGACAACCTGCGCCAGGCACTGGCCGGTGAACGGCCGATGCCCGAGCCGGCAGCGGACACTCATCCGCTGGGCGGGCAACTGATGGACTGGCAGTTGCTGCACACCCATCGCAGCTTGCTCGGCGAGCAGAAACTCCAGGGTTTGCTGGGGGTGCTGCGCGACTCGATTGCCCAGCACCGCGTGGCGCTGCTCGAAGCCATCGAAGCCGGTGACTGTACCGAGGTTGCGCATCTGGCCCACCGTTTGGCCGGGAGCAGTGACTCGCTGGGCTTTTGCGCCTTGGCCGAGGTCTTGCGCGCCCTGGAAGAGGCGGCACTGGGCAACGACACGGCGGCGGTGCAAGCGCTGGTGCCGAGGTTCCATGGGGTGTTGCAGGGTTCGCAAGCGGTACTGGCGGACGTGTTGCACGCCTGACGTACAAAATCGTTACGACTTTGTACAACTTTGATCTTCAGCTTCAACGCGAACTTACATGGCTTTCCAATAATCGGCACAACCGCGCTGGACGCGGTCTTCGAAGCTTATTGGAGATAATAATAATGAACTGCCGTAAAGCTGATCTTTCCCCGCGCGATGACCTCCTGTCATCCGCCGCGCACCTCGCCCAGTCTTGAGAGGTGCTGCCATGAGCGAATCTATCGAACGTAAAGGCATCCAACTGACCCGAGCCTTGAAAAGCCGGCACATTTTCATGCTGTCGCTGGGTGGGGTGATTGGCACCGGGTTGTTCATGGGCTCGGGCGTCACCATCAACCAGGGCGGGCCGATGGGGGCGATCCTGGCTTACCTGGTGGCCGGCTTCCTGATGTACCTGGTGATGGTCTGCCTCGGCGAGCTGTCGGTGCAGATGCCGGTGTCCGGCTCGTTCCAGACCCATGCCACAAAGTACATCGGGCCCGCCACCGGGTTCATGATCGGCTGGGTGTACTGGATGAGCTGGGCGACCACGGTCGGCCTGGAGTTCACCGCGGCGGGCATGTTGATGGTGCGCTGGTTTCCGAGCATTCCCATCTGGTATTGGTCGGCCCTGTTCGTGGTGGTGCTGTTCGGGTTGAACGCCCTGGCCACTCGCGCCTTCGGTGAAGCGGAATACTGGTTCTCCGGGATCAAGGTGGCGGCGATCCTCGGTTTTATCATCGTGGGGGTCCTGGTGATTTTCGGCGCGATACCGCTGACCAGCGGCGCCCCGGCGCCGATGATGACCAACCTGATCGGCGACTCGCTGTTCCCCAACGGTCTATCGGCGGTGTTCGCGGTGATGATGACGGTGGTCTACGCCTTTCAGGGCTGCGAAATCATGGGCGTTGCCGCTGGCGAAACCGACCAGCCGGAAAAGAGCATCCCCAAGGCGGTGCGCAACGTGGTGTTCCGGGTGCTGATCTTCTATGTGCTCGCCATCGTGGTGCTGTCGGCCATCGTTCCATGGCAGCAGGCCGGGTTGATGGAAAGTCCGTTCGTGCAGGTGTTCGACATGGTCGGCATTCCTTACGCCGCCGACTTGATGAACTTCGTGATCCTCACTGCGATTCTCTCGGTAGGTAACTCCGGCCTGTATGCCTCGACGCGGATCCTCTGGGCCATGTCGAAAACCGGCATGGCCCCGAAAAGCCTCGCGCCCTTGAGTTCTCGCGGCGTGCCGTTGCGGGCGCTGAGCATCACCCTGTGCTTTGCCCTGGTGTCGCTGCTGACCAGCTTCATTGCCGCCGACACCCTGTTCATGGTGCTGATGGCCGTCAGCGGCATGGCCGGTACCGTGACCTGGATCGTGATCGCGCTGGCGCAGTATAAATTCCGTCGCGCCTTCATCCGGGAAGGCGGCCAGCTCAGCGACCTGAAATACCGCGCACCGTGGTTCCCGTTCCTGCCGCTGCTGTGCATCGCCTTGTGCTGCTCGCTGTTCGTATTCCTGGCGCTGGACGAGACGCAGCGTCCGTCGCTGTATTGGGGTTTTGGTTTTATTGCCCTGTGCTATGGCGCTTACTTCCTGACCAACCGCAAGCGCCAGGCTGATATGGCGCAGACGGTGCCGACGGTTTAAGCCGGCAAAACACTGTAGGAGCAGCCGGTCGCCCCCCTGTAGGGGCTGGCTTGCCAGCGAAGGCGGCGTGTCAGTCGACACATGTATTGGCTGATAGACCGCTTTCG
>NZ_MULM01000096.1:0-23361 GCF_002029345.1 Pseudomonas sp. VI4.1 | reverse complement strand
CGTGGCCGGGGCCAGCACTGTGTTGTCCTGCGCGTCTTTGGAATAGTCAGCAATCACCAAAATAGTCATTCAGATCACCTTCGCTTCGTTTTTCAGTTTCTCGACCAACTCAGCCACCGACTTGACCTTGATGCCTGCGCTGCGTGCAGCCGGCGCTTCGACTTTGACGGTCTTGTTGGTGGAGGCGGTGGAAACGCCCAAAGCGTCCGCAGTCACTACTTCGAGAGGCTTCTTCTTGGCTTTCATGATGTTTGGCAGCGACGCGTAGCGCGGCTCGTTCAAACGCAGGTCGGTGGTGACGATCGCCGGCAGTTTCAGGGCAACCGTCTGCGCGCCGCCGTCGACTTCGCGAGTCACGGCAACGGTGTCGCCGCTGATTTCGACTTTGGACGCGAACGTGCCCTGACCGTAGCCGCTCAATGCAGCGAGCATCTGGCCAGTCTGGTTGTTGTCGCTGTCGATGGCTTGTTTGCCAAGGATCACCAGCCGGGGCTGTTCCTTGTCGACAACCGCCTTGAGCAGCTTGGCAACGGCCAGCGACGTCAGGTCTTCGGCGGATTCGACGAGGATGGCGCGGTCGGCACCCAGGGCCAGCGCGGTGCGCAGTTGTTCCTGGGCGGTGGACGGGCCGACGCTGACAACGACGATCTCGCTGGCAATGCCCTGCTCTTTCAGGCGAACAGCTTGCTCCACGGCGATTTCGCAGAACGGGTTCATCGACATCTTGACGTTGGCGAGGTCGACGCCGGAATGGTCCGCCTTGACCCGCTTTCACGTTGTAATCCACAACGCGTTTGATTGACACGAGGATTTTCATTGCTGTTTTCCATCATTTCGGGATGTGTTACTTGACGACCGGCAGCTTCGAACGGTCGATGGTGAAGGCCACGGCGATGATCAGGATCACGCCGAAGACAATCTGCTGGGCAAATACGCTGACGCCGACAAATGTCATGCCGATCCGCACGACGGACACCAGCAGCGCGCCGATCAGCGTTCGCCAGACACTCCCGACGCCACCGGTCAACGCGGTGCCACCGACCAGTACCGCAGCGATTGCCGGCAGCAAAAACTCATTGGCCAGCGTCGGCGAACCGCTGGACAGCCGCCCGGCCATGATGATGCCGGACAACGCCGCCAGGCCGGCCGAGACGGCGAAGGTCATGATCTTGATTCGGGTCACGTTGATACCCGAGGCCCAGGCCGCGGGTTCGCCAGCACCGATCGCGTTGCTGAACCGCCCGAAAGCCGTCTTGCGCTGCAGAAAGACGCACAGCAGCAACACCAGGAACGCCACGCACACTTCATTGGGAACGCCAGCGGTCTGGCCGCTGACCCAACCAAACTAGGCGTCGCGTTCGGCGCCGTCGATATTGATCGTACGGTTGTTCGACGCGAGCATGGTGATGCTGGTGACGACCCCGCCAACCGCCAGGGTGACGATGAACGAGGGCAGCCGCAGCCACGTATGCAACACCCCGCTGAGTGCCCCCGTCGCGATTCCCAGGCCGAGGCCAATGGGAAAGGCCCAGAACCCGTAGGCCGGCAACAGCAGCGCAACGATCACACTGGCCATGGATGCCACCGCCTGGGAAGACAGGTCGATACCCCCGATCAGCAAGACAAAGGTGATACCGGTCGCCATCACAAACAATGTCGAGGTGTCGGCAATCAGGCCGAGCACCGCGCTGGGTTGAATGAAACCGGGGTCATACCCGGCGATCAGTGCCACCAGGACAATCAAGGCGAACAACGGCGCCTGACTACGAAATCCGCTAAGTGAAATGGGCATGTCTGTGCTCTCTCAAACCATGTACTGGATCAGGTCTACCTGCTGCGGCTTGGCGCCGGGCAGGCAGTCGAAGGACTGGGCAACTTCACCGTCACGCATGACCAGGATCCGGTGACTCAAGCCAATCATTTCCTCCAGGGTGTCGGCGGTCAGAATCACCGAAACGCCTTGGGCGGTGATTTCGCGAATCAACTGGTAAACGTCTTCCTTGGCGCCCACATCCAGCCCGCGAGTCGGGTGATCGAGGATCAGAATCGTCGACCCGGCGTTGCGCCATTTGGCCAACACCACTTTTTGCTGGTTGCCACCGCTGAGGTTGAGCAGCAAAGCATCGGGGCCGGGGGTCTTGATGCTCAGGCGCTTGATCCAGTCTTCGGCGATCGAGCGCTCCTTGCGCTCGTCGAGCAGGCCAAACGAGGTCACTTGGCCGATGCGTGCCAAGGTCATGTTCTGCGCCACGCTGAGCATTGATACGATGCCTTCGACCTTGCGCTCACGGGGGATGTAGCCGATTCCGGCGCGAATCGCCGGTCCCGGCCCTGCCCCATCCAGACGCTGGCCCTGCACCTGGATTTCACCGCGACTCTTGGGCATCAAGCCGGCCAGTACCCGGCACAACTCTTCACGGCCCGAGCCAATGACCCCGGCAATACCCAGGATTTCGCCGCGATGCAGATCGAAGTCCAGGCCAGAGAAACTGCCTTCCAGTGCCAGGTCGCGGGCCGACATCACCACCTCGGTCAAACACGGCTGCTGAAGGGATTCGCGGTAGTACTCCGCGTGGAGCGAACGACCGACCATCAAGGTGTGCAGGCGCTCTTTCGAGGCCTCGGCGGCGGGCATTTCTGCCACCACTTCACCATCCTTCATCACATAAACCCGATCGCTGAGGTCGAGTAACTCGTCCAGTCGATGGGACACGAAAATGAACGATGCACGGGATTTGAGTTGCCGCACCAAGCGGAACAAGGTGTCGATTTCCCGTTGTTCGAGTGCCGAAGTCGGTTCATCCAGCAGGATGACCAAATGCCCCTCCGTGCGCTCTTCCAGCGCCAGGGCCTTGGCCAGTTCAATCATCTGCCGTTGACCGAAGCTCAACTCACTGCACAGCAGACCCGGATCGATATCCAGATTGACTTTGGCCAATTGCAGGCGTGCTGCACGGTGCAGTTTTTTCCAGTTCAAGCACCCGAAACGCGAGAACTCGTCTTCGCGGCCCATGAACAGGTTCTCCGCCACCGACAGGTTGAGCAGGATCGATTGCTCCTGATACACCATCGCAATGCCGTTCGCCGTTGCGCCACGGGGCCCGTCCAGCACGATCGGCGAACCGTCCAGCTCCAGATGACCTTCGTCCGGTTGGTAGACTCCGGTCAGGATCTTCATCAGCGTCGATTTGCCTGCGCCATTTTCGCCGATCAACCCAACCACTTCGTTCTTGCGCACTTCAAGCGAGATGTTCTTCAGCACCGTGATGCCGTTGAACCGTTTACACACATTATTGAGCGTGAGCATGGGGCCTCCTCACTTGACGATCCGTGCTTTCGCACGGTCGAGGGCAATGGCGACAGCCGTGATAATCAACACGCCCTGCACGCCTTGTTGGACGTAAGGCGCGACGCCCATCAGCACCATGCCGTTGCTGACCACCACCACGATCAAGACACCCAGCAAGGTTCCCAACGGGCTGCCATTGCCGCCAGCCAATGAGGCGCCGCCCACGACGATCGCCGTGATCGCCGTGAACAGTTGGCCTTGCGCAATCAACGCATGCCCTTGCCCGAACTGGGCGACGGCGAGAATGGCCGCGAGTCCGTAGAAGGCACCGGCCAAGGCAAAAACCGTGATTCGCGTGCGGTTGACGTTAACCCCGTTGAGCCGCGCGAGGTCTTCCCCGCCGCCAATGGCCAAGGCGTGACGGCCCAATACGGTGTGCCGGGAAACGAAGTGAGCGACGCCCAGCGCCAGCACCACGATCCACACCGATAACGGCAAGCCCATCAAGCGATGCAGGGCAATCGCACGGATATTCATGTCGAGCACCCGCACGGTGTTGCCTTCCAGTAACGCCGTGGCCAGGCCAATACCGACGAAGCCGACGCCCAACGTCGCCATGAACGAAGGGATGCGCAGCTTGACCTGCAACAGGCCGTTGATCAGACCGGTCAAGGCACCAACCAGGATCGCCAGCGGCAGCGCCCAGAAACCAATGGCGTGACTATTGAGGTTGTTGCCGATCAGCAAGGCGAGACAGACCGCCGAGACCGCAACAACCCCTTCGACGGACAGATCGATACTGCCCATCTGGATCACAAACATTCCACCCAACGCCATCAGCAGCGGGATCGAAGACGTGGTGGCGATTCGCGCCAGGTTCATCGGGTCAAAGAAATTGGGATTGACCGAACCAATGATCAGGCCGATGAGCAGCAGGACAATAAGCGATGAAAACCGTCGCAGGCGGACCATGACGATAACTCCGTGAACAAACGTGAAAAACGGCCCCCTCAGGGGCTGCAGGAACAAGCAAGACCGTGACTGGACGCTTACGAGTTGTAGCGAATGGGCCCGGCAACCCGTCCCCAGAAATCGGTGACATCGACGGCCGGCGTCGCTTTCACGCTGCTCGCGTAAAACGCCTCGACGTTATTCTTCGTGATCAGCTGCGGACGCACATAGAACTCGCGATGCTCGTGAGGCTCTTTGGCCGGATCCAGTCGACCGGTCTTGGCCGCATGGGCCAAGGCCAGACCCATGCTGCCGAGCCAGTACGGATCGAGGCTGGAGGTCGCGATGTATTCACCGGTACGAATGGCTTCTACGGCCTGCTCGATGGCATCGATCCCGACCACCGGAATCGCACCGGCCAACCCTTCGCCGCGCAACGCCTCAAGCGCGCCCATGCCCATGTCGTCATTGGCGCACCAGATGCCCTTGATCTCGCTGCCAAAACGCGTCAGCCACGACTGCACGATCGGAAAAGCCTTGTTGGCGCTCCAGTCGGCCGCCTGGAAATCCAGCAGCTTGATGTCCGGGTATTTTTTCAAGGCGGCGTCGAGACCGCTGCCGGCGTCCGATCGAGGCAACGTTACTGAAGATACCGCCCAACGCGACGATGCCGCCCTTGCCCCCCATCGCCTCGAACAGCTCGGTGGCCACGGCCTCACCCACCGCTTCGCCATCCTCGGCAATGTGTGCCACCCAATACGGGCTGTAATCCCAGGGATGCATGTCATCCGGCTTGTTCCAGATGGTCGTGACGTAGACGCCGGCCTTGACGCATTGCTCGATGATGACCCGGGCGTCGGCGGAATCGTTCGGTTCGACGTTGAGGACGAGGTTGCCGTCAGTCTTGGCGATCAATGCGCGAATGTCGGCGATGCCCTTCTGGCTGTTGCCTTCGGTGACCAGCGGGGAGTACGGCAGCTGCTGACTGGCGGCATAGGTTTCACCGCCCCGATTGAAAGTCGCGTGGTAGGGATTGGTCAACGAACGAAAGGAATTGGAAAAAGTCAGCGTCGTCCGGGCCCACAGCAGTGTGGGAAACAAACCTGCCACCGCGCCGGCTCCAGCCAGGCTGGCGGCCCCCATCAGCAGCTTGCGACGGCTCATTTCCAGGAGCCGGACTGGATCATTTTCATTGTTGTTATTCATGTGACCTCCGGGTGCGCCGCACCGGGTGATTAGCGTTTTATTGTATTTTTAGTAACCAACTAGTTATTTATAAAACTATTGCAGCGAGGATGCAATCCTTAGCGATTGGAGGGGTAAAAAAATCTACGGATGGTCGATAGCGCTCAAGTTCCTGCGCATCAAAAACAGTGCTCGATGCACAGGAACCCGGGCCTTACACAGTTTGATCCCGGGATTGACGGCCGCCCCTGACTTGCACCTCGGAAGGCGCCAGCGTGCGCCCCAGCAACAGGTCGGCGCCCTTTTCGGCAATCATGATCGAAGGTGCGTTGGTGTTGGCGCTGATCAGTCGCGGCATCACCGAAGAGTCGATCACGCGCAGGCGCTGTACGCCCTGCACCCGCAGTTGCGGGTCGACCACCGCCATGTCGTCGACCCCCATCTTGCAGGTCCCGACCGGGTGATAACCGGTGCGCCCACAGCGTCGTGCATAGTCTTCATAGTCCGCCTGGGTGCGCACGCTGCTGCCGGGGAAATGCTCGGACTTGAGGTAGCGACTCAGCGAATGCTGCGCCATGATTTCACGGCTGAGCTTGATGCCCTCGACCGACACATGCAGGTCATAAGGGTCGCTGATGTAGTTGGGATCAATCGACGGTGGTTGCAGCGGATCGGCGCTGCGCAAGCGGACACTGCCGCGACTTCGAGGGCGCAGGAAGTAGGAATTGAGCGTACAGCCGGAACCAGAGGGAACCGGTGGGATCCCGGCCTCGACACCCGCCCCCGGCAAAAAGTGAAACTGCAGGTCAGGCGTGCTGGAGCGCGAGTCGCCGTACCAGAAAGCACCCGCCTCGGCGATGTTCGAGGTCACGGGGCCTTTGTTGAACAGCTTATATTCCAGCCCGGCCATCAGCATCATGTGCGGTTTGGCGTACTTGTCCAGGCTCTGCGAGCCGTTGAGTTCGTAGACGATATCGATGTCGAAATGGTCTTGCAGGTTCTGCCCTACACCCGGCAAATCCTGCTGCACGGCAATGCCCAGGCTGGCCAGCTCCTGAGCCGGGCCGATCCCCGACAGCATCAGGATTTTCGGTGAGCCGATTGCGCCCGCGGCGACCACCACTTCGCGCTCGGCCGCGGCGAACTTCACCTCCCGTGAACCACTGCCCTGGACATACTCCACGCCGGTGGCCTGACCGTTCTCGATACGAATCCGCGTAACCAGGCATTCGGTCTGGATGGTCAGGTTGGGTCGATTGCGAATCTTGCTCAAATAGCCTTGCGCCGCGCTGCAACGGCGCCCGCCGCGTTGCGTCACTTGATAGGTGCCACAGCCTTCTTGCCTGGCGCCATTGAAGTCGGCGTTATACGGGATACCGGCCTCCTGGGCAGACCGCACAAACGCCTTCGTCAGTTCGTTGACCGTGATCAGATCGGAGACACCCAGGGGCCCTTCGGTGCCATGGTACTCATTGGAGAACCGCTCATTGTCCTCGGCCCTTCGAAAATACGGCAACACATCGCGGTAAGACCAGCCGCGACACCCCTCCTCCTGCTCCCAATCGTCGTAGTCCCTGGCGTTGCCGCGGGTATAGACCATCGCGTTGATCGAGCCGCCGCCGCCCAGGACGCGACCTTGGGGAAACAGAATCGAGCGATTCTGGATATCGCCCTGCGCTACCGTGTCATAGCCCCAGGTCAGGGGACCACCGGTCATCTTGAAAAAGCCGACCGGCATATGAATGTAAGGGTTGGTGTCGGCAGGCCCGGCTTCGAGCAGCAGTACTCGGACATCCGCCGGCTCGCTCAGCCGCGCGGCCAGTACGCAACCGGCCGAACCACCGCCGATAATGACGAAATCGTACATTTTGTTGTCTCCAGTCTTATTTTTGTACTGACGCTGTTCAGGCTTCAACCCAGCGGGGGCGCTCACCCAGCTGCACGTGGACAGACTTGAGTTCAGTGTATTCCTCAACCCCGTAGCGACCGGTTTCCCGTCCGATACCCGATTGCTTGAAGCCGCCGGAAGGCAATTCCGGACCGCCGGCAATGGTGGTATTGACCCACACCCGCCCGGCCTTGATTTGCCGCATCGCTTGCAATGAGGTCTGCAGGTCGCGACTCCAGATGCTCGCGGCCAGGCCGAACGGTGTGTCGTTGGCCAGGCGCATGGCCTGGTCGAAATCGTCAAACGCGGTAATGGTCAATACCGGGCCAAAGATCTCTTCGCGGGCGATGACCATCTGTGCAGTCACCTGGCTGAAGACCGTCGGTTGCAGATAAAGCCCTTGCGCGGATTCGATCCGGCTACCGCCATAAACCAGTTCGGCCCCCTCTTTGCGGCCTTGCTCGATGTAACCCAGGATGCGCTCCAGATGGCGTTGCTCGGTGATCGAACCGACCTGCGTCGACTCTTCCAGCGGGTCGCCGATCCGCACTTTTTCGATCAACGCCACTATTTTTTCGGTCAGCTGCTGTTCGACGCTGCGATGCGCCACCAAGCGGCTGCCACTGACGCAGCACTGCCCGGCGTTGAAGCAAATGCCGAAGACAATCGCATCGGCCGCTGCATCCAGATCAGCGTCGGCGAAGACGATCTGCGGATTTTTGCCGCCCAATTCCAGGCCGATTTTCTTCATGTTGCCGGCAGCGGCGGCCATGGTCAGGCGACCGACTTCAGTGGAACCGGTGAACGACACCATGTCGACGGTCAGCATGTTCGGAAATCGCCTGGCCCACCACCGACCCCGGCCCCGTCAGCACATTCACCACGCCGTCGGGCAAGCCGGCCTGTTTCAACAGCCCGGCCAGCATCAAGGTGGTGCCGGACGTCAGCTCGCTGGGTTTTACCACCACGGTGCAGCCCGAGGCGAGAATGAAGGGCAAGCGTTCTGCGAGGATGAAAAACGGAAAGTTCCACGGAGTAATCAGGCCCACCACACCGACGGGTTCACGCGTCACCAGCCCGAGCATTGTCTCGCCCAGGTTGTTGAACGAGTGACCGTGCAGGCGCCCTGGCTTGTCCCGCGGCATACTCCCAGATAGCCGCGGCAGCGAGCACTTCACCACGGGACTGATTGATCGGCTTTCCGGTTTCGAGGGTTTCGCACAGCGCCAGTTCTTCGCTGTTCTGCCGAATCAATGCGGCAGTCTGCAGCAACACGGTGGCGCGCAAGTCCGCCGCGGATCTGGCCCAGGGTCCGTGATCGAAAGCCTGCCGGGCAGCCGCCACCGCCTGATCGACATCCGCCACGCCCCCCGATGGATAGACGCTGACCGGCACATTGTGCGCAGGGCTGAGGCGCGTCACCTGCTTGAGCGCCGAACCCTGGGTCCATTGCCCATCGATGAACATGTCGAAGTGTCGCGGCTGCGTTGGCAGTTGATTGATCCGGGTGGTGCCATTGTTGTTATTCACAAAAACGTCCTCTGCACAGCGTTCGATTCAGGCGGCCCTTGCTCCAATTCGAAGAGAATGGGCTGCCCGCCAAAGATATATAACTAACCAGTTGTTTACATGCAAGCCGCAGGCTAAGCTTTATTTGTCAGCCGGGTGCCCCACGGCTAAGCTCATCGCCCTTACCGCTGCGCCACTTCCTGGCAGCGTATGAGGAACAGTACCTATGCTCCGGAGAGCGTTTTAAATGCCCAAGAAACCCACCGAAGAGGTGTCGGTCCGACCGACTCGCGATTCCGATGCCACGCGCCTGAGAATTCTCAATGCGGCCAAAATCGAGTTTGCGAAATTGGGCCTTGGCGGTGCTCGCATTGACAGCATCGCGCTGCGAGCCCAATCCAATAAACGGATGATTTACGAGTATTTCGGCAACAAGGAAGGCTTGTTCGAAGCGGTACTTGAATTGGCTTATCAAGACATCCGCCAGGCCGAGCGCAAGCTCAAGCTCGAAGAACTGGAGCCGGTGGAAGCGATCCGCAAACTGGTGAGCTTCACCTGGAAGTACTACCTGAAAAACCCGCATTTCCTGACCCTGGTCAACAGCGAGAACCTGCACAAGGCCGCGCACCTGAAGCGCTCCCGGGAAAAGATGCATGACATGCATGCGCCGATGGTGTCGATGGTTGCCGAGATCCTTGATCGCGGTGTCGCCCAAGGCGTGTTCCGCGCAGGCATCGATCCGATCCAGTTGAACATCACGATTGCAGCGATCAATTACTACTACCTCAACAACCGTTTCACCGGCGAGATCATCTATGG
This sequence comes from Pseudomonas sp. VI4.1, assembly GCF_002029345.1. Taxonomy (NCBI): domain Bacteria; kingdom Pseudomonadati; phylum Pseudomonadota; class Gammaproteobacteria; order Pseudomonadales; family Pseudomonadaceae; genus Pseudomonas; species Pseudomonas sp. VI4.1. Next base: position 13,720 of record NZ_MULM01000096.1, on the reverse strand, counting down.
CTTCGACCTGATGTCCCCCGAAGCGCTGCAAACCCGTATCGACTTCAACATCCAGACGATCCTCGGCATGCTGCGCCCCGACTGAGAGCCCGCGACGCATCAGCCCCTTTTCGCTCAGGTGCAAGCCGGAAGGGGCCGCCATCACGCCAGCCCCGCCACTTTCACTTCACGTACGATCGGCGCGAACGCCATGCGATCCAGCACGTCACGCTGGATATCGACGCCTTGTGCGACTTCGATCAACTCAATGCCTTCGGGCAACAGCCTGAACACGGCGCGCTCCGTGACATAGAGCACCTCTTGTCCGGCGAGCACGGCTTGCGGGCCGCTGAAGGTGATGTGGCGGACTTTTTCCACCAGCTTGGGCACCTCGCCGAGGCGCTTGAGTTGCAACTCGACGCCGACCTTCGCCACCTCCAGACCCTTGGCTTCGAACGCTCCGCAAAACACCACTTTGCGCGCGCCCTGGGTGATGTCGATAAAACCACCGGGGCCGACCAGCGTGCCCCCCAGGTTCGACACGTTGACGTTGCCCTGACTGTCCATTTCGCCCATGCCGAGAAACGCCAGGTCCACCCCGCCGCCGCTGTAGAAATCGAACTGATCCAGGGACGTCACAATCGCTTGCGGGTAACGCGCGGCGCCAAACATCGCGCCGCCCATCATCCGGCCGTTGTGAATGCCCTGCTCGATGCTGCCCCAATAGCTGTCTTGCAAGCCGCGTTCGGCGAGCAATGAAGGGATGCCGCCCGGAATGCCAAACCCGAAATTCAAGGACATGCCGGGCATGAATTCATCCGCGGCGCGTTGCGCGATGATCCGACGAATGTCGTCGGGGATGGCTTGCTCGGCCTCAGCCGATTGCGCAAGGCATTCGCCACTGATGGCCGGGTCGTAGTCAGCCGCCACACACTGGCGTTGCTCGGGCACGACCACCACTTCATCGATCAGCACGCCGGGAATCCGCACCAGTCGCGCCGGCACAAAAGCGCTGTCACTCAGTTCACGCACCTGCACATAGACCTTGCCGCCACTGTTGTGGGCCGCCAGCGCCAGGGCGTAGGCATCCAGGTCCGCCGCTTCGTGGCACAAGGTAATGTTGCCGCTCGGGTCGGCCAGGCTGCCCCTGACAATCGCCACATCGACCTTGAACGGCTTGTAGCGCAGGTAAGTTTTGCCTTCTATGTCCAGGCGCTCGACGATGGCGTCGGTGGCCCGCGCGTTGCATTTTCCGCCGGCAACCAGCGGATCGGCGAACGTCCCGAGGCCGATATGGGTGATCAGACCCGGGCGCGCCGCACCGATTTCGCGCATCAGACTCATGATCACCCCGGCGGGCAGGCTGTAAGCCTCGATGGCGTTATTGCGCGCCAGCGCCTGCATCTTTGCCGACCAACTCCAGTGCCCGCCGATGACCTTGGTCACCAACCCTTCATGAGCGAGCCGCTCCAGACCGCTGCCCTGCCCGTCGCCAATGCCCAGGGCATGCACCACGGTCAGCCCGCAGGGGTGGCCGGTACGCAGAAACGCATCCTCGATGGCTGCGAGCAGTGCGTCAGGTTCCAGCAGAGTCCCCGAACCGCAGACCGCGATGGTGGCTCCGTCGGGAATCCGGCTGGCCACATCCGACGCTGATGAACAGCTTCTTTTCATTGTTTTTTCCTCATCAATCCGCTTGCTGCAATCGAAACCGATTTTTTCAGAGAGCGCTTGACGCCTTCCGAAAGGACGCATTAAATAAATAACCGGTTGGTTACTTAAATCCACTTTAATCCAGCTGAAAAAAGAACACAACCCAAGCGATGAAGGTCTTTCCCATCGCGCAACAGAAAGGAAAAAAACAATGCAGCTTTCTGAGACTCACCTGCAGATCCGCGACGTGGCCCGCCGTTTTGCCGACCAGGCGATCCGTCCGCTGGCCGAAAAGCTCGATCACGACGAAAGTTTTCCCGCCGCGCTGTACCGGCAGATGGGTGAACTGGGCCTGTTCGGCATTACTGTGCCCGAGGCATTTGGCGGCACTGGCCTGGATACCATTGCCTATGCGCTGGTGATGGAAGAGTTGTCGCGCGGCTATGCCTCGGTTGCCGACCAGTGCGGCCTGCTGGAACTCATTGGCACCTTGCTGTCGGTGCACGGCAGCGCCGCGCAACGCGAGCGTTTTCTGCCGTCACTGCTGAGCGCACAGCAACATCCGGCGTACTGCATCACCGAGGCTGAAGCCGGTTCGGATGTGTCCGGTATCCGCACCACGGCGGTTCGCACCGAGAACGGCTGGCTGCTCAACGGCTCGAAGCTGTGGATTCACAACGCGCCGGTGGCCGACCTGGCGTTCGTGCTGGCACGCACCGACCCGGCAGCGGGCAAGCGTGGCATGAGTATTTTTATCGTCGATTGTCATCTGCCGGGCGTCTCCAAAGGCCCCAAAGAACACAAGATGGGGCAACGCGCGTCGCAGGTCGGCGGCTGAACTTCGACAACGTCGAACTGCCCTCCGATGCCCTGCTCGGCCAGGAAGGTCGTGGTTTTCACATCATGATGAGTGCCCTGGACAAGGGCCGGGTCGGTATCGCTTCGCTCGCGGTCGGCATTGCCCAGGCAGGGCTCGAAGCGGCGCTCGAGTACGTGCCGCAGCGCAAACAATTCGGCAAGCCCATCGCCGAAAACCAGGGTGTGCAGTGGATCCTGGCGGACATGGCCAAGGACATTCGCGCCGCACGCTGCTGGTACTCGATGCGGCGGATCGTCTGGACCGCGCCGACAACGCCACGATTGCCTGTTCAATGGCCAAGTGTTTCGCCGCCGACGTCGCCGTGGCGCAAACGGCGAATGCCGTGCAGCTGTTTGGCGGCAGCGGGTTTATCCGTGGTTTTGAAGTCGAGCGTCTGTACCGTGACGCCAAGATCACCCAGATCTATGAAGGCACCAACCAGATCCAGCGCACGATCATCGCCCGCGAGCTGTTCAACCATGGAGCACGCACATGATGCCGCGTCCAACCGCGCTGGTCACCGGCGCACGCGGTGGCATCGGCCGCGCCATTGCAGTGGGCCTGGCGCAAGCCGGTTTCGATCTGGCCGTGGTGGATCTGCAGGTCGATGAGGCCTTGCTGGAAACCGTACGCCTGGCGACCGACCTGGGTGCCAACGCCGTTGCACTGGCCGGCGACATCTCGGCCATCGAGCACCATGAAACGCTGCTGGACGCGGCACAGGCAGCGATCGGTGCGCTGTCCTGCCTGGTCAACAATGCCGGGGTGTCGGTGCTGTCACGCGGTGACTTGCTGGAGGTCAGCCCGCAGAGTTTTGATCGCTGCCATCAGGTGAACACCCGGGGCACGTTCTTTCTGACCCAGGCCTTCGCCCGCCGCTTGCGGCGGCAAACACCGTGCGAACAGCATCGCTGCATCATCACCATCACCTCCTCCAACGTGCACGCGGTTTCGACCTTGCGCGGCGAATACGGCATTTCCAAGGCCGGTTTGTCCATGGCCTCGCGCCTGTTCGCCGTGCGCCTGGCGGATGAAGGGATCGGCGTCTACGAGGTACAGCCGGGACTGATTGCCACCGAAATGACGGTGCCGTCCAAGGCGCGCTACGACGCCGAAATCGAACGGGGCCTGACTGCCATCAAGCGCTGGGGACAGCCCGAAGATGTCGCGCGGGTCGTCACCACCATGGCCACGGGGGGCTTGCCCTACACCGTAGGCCAAGCAGTGCCGGTGGACGGTGGTCTGCTGATTCCGAAGTTTTAATCTGCCAGGAGCTAAGCCCATGCCTTTGACAATCGAGTTGTTGACCTCTGACGCGGACCGTCCGCTGCAGCGTTACACACTGACTGGCGAGCCGCTGTTGCCGCCTGCAAGACCCTTGCCCGCCAACCGGATCGCGTTGTCCGCCGCGCACGTCGTCGCCGATCCGTTAAGCGCAAGCCAGCCTGGCACCAAAGCCGCCATCGACTGGGAACAAACCCTGCACTATCGACGTTACCTGTTGCAGCAAGGGTTGGGCATTGCCGAGGCGATGGACACCGCCCAGCGCGGAATGGGCCTGGACTGGCCAACGGCGCTGGAACTGATCAAGCGCACGTTAGAAGAAACCCGCGACATCCAGCATGCCGTGATTTTTTCCGGCTGCGGCACCGATCAGTTGGCCGCAAGCGATGCCAACTCGCTCGACGATGTGCTCAAGGCGTACGACGAGCAGCACAGCGCCATCGACAAGCTCGATGGACGCATCATCCTCATGGCCAGTCGTGCCTTGGCGCGGGTCGCCAAGGGTCCGCAAGACTACACAAAGGTCTATGGCCAGGTGCTGTCCGATGCTCGGCAGCCGGTGATTCTGCATTGGCTGGGCGACATGTTCGACCCCGCCTTGACGGGCTATTGGGGCAGCCGGAAGTATGAGGAGGCATTGGAAACCTGCCTTGAAATCATTCACGAGCATGCCGACAAGGTCGACGGGATCAAAATCTCGCTGCTCGACAAAGAGAAGGAAATCCTCCTGCGTCGGCGCTTGCCCGAGTCGGTGAAAATGTACACCGGCGACGACTTCAACTACCCGGAACTGATCGCTGGCGACGAACAAGGTTTTTCCCATGCCTTGCTGGGTATCTTCGATGCCATTGCACCGGCTGCCTCCCACGCGCTGGCGGCCTTGGCCGAAGGCGACCTGGCTCGTTACTACGCACTCCTCAACCCTACCGTGCCACTGGCGCGATTGATCTTCAGCAGCCCCACCCAGTATTACAAAACCGGCGTGGTGTTCCTGGCCTACCTCAATGGCCACCAGGAACACTTCATCATGCTGGGTGGCCAGCAAGCCATGCGGCCCCTGCCCTACTTCTGCGAGATCTTCCGCCTCGCCGACCAGGCAGGACTGCTCAGCGATCCGGCACTCGCCGTGAGCCGGATGAAAACCTTCCTCGGGCTATATGGCGTCGGCGTTTAAGGCTGGCCGCGGAGCGCCGCAATGGCTGCGCTCCGCAACCGAACCCTCGGCAACCGTGGAGAATTGAATGTCATACCGTTCGCTGGAAAACCGCCTCGATCGTTGCTCGATCAATACCGCCACCCTCGGTCATCGCCTGCCCCTCGAGCAGACCCTGGATCTGATCGCCGCGCGGGGTTTGGCTACGTCGCCCCGTGGCGCCGGGACTTGCAGGGCCGCACGCCTGGCCAGGTGCGCCGGCACTTGCGCGACGCCGGACTCAAGGTCAATGCCTATTGCCGCTCCACCTTCATTCCGGCCGCCACGCGTCAGGGCTTCGACGCCGCCCTGGCCGACAACTTCAGGGCCATTGAGGAGGCCGCCGAATTGCACGCGCAGTCGTTCATCATGGTGGTCGGCAGCTTGCCCGACGGCTCCAGGGACCTGTCGGCCGCACGGGATCAGGTAGCCGAAGGCCTGGCCCGGCTGCTTGAGCATGCCAGGCAGCATCAGGTTTCACTGGCGCTGGAACCCCTGCACCCGATGTATGCGGCAGACCGCTCCTGCCTGTCGACGCTGGAACAGGCCCTGGACCTGTGCGACATGCTGGAGCCGGGAACCTGCCACAGCCTGGGCGTCGCGGTGGACGTTTACCACTGTTGGTGGGACCCCAAGCTGCACGAGCAGATCCACCGCGCCGGCGCGCAAAAACGCATCCTGGGCCTGCACCTGTCCGACTGGCTGGTGCCCACCCGGGACCTGCTGCTGGATCGCGGCATGATGGGCGATGGCGTGATCGATCTGCGCGGCATTCGCCAACAGGTGGAAGCGGCCGGTTACGACGGCGCCATCGAAGTGGAAATATTTTCCCGTGATACCTGGTGGAGACGCGACGAAGCCGACGTCCTGCACACCTGTGCTGAACGCTTGCAAGGCTGCTGTTAAACGTCCTGAAGAACAATAAAAAGAGCGAGGCTCCCATGTCCCATCAATACCGCTGGCAAATCTGTGCGCTGTTGTTTTTTGCCACCACCATCAACTACCTCGACCGCCAGGTGCTCGGCCTGCTCAAGCCACTGCTGGAGCAACAGTTTCACTGGAGCGAAACGGACTACAGCTACCTGGTCATCGTATTTCAAGCAAGCTACGCGGGCGGCTTGCTGGTCTTCGGCAAACTGATCGATCGGCTGGGCACCAAGCTCGGCTATGGCCTGTGCATCGCGGTCTGGAGCCTCGCGGCGATCGGCCATGCCGCGGCGCAGTCCACCTTGAGTTTCATGTACATGCGGGCGCTGTTGGGGCTTGGCGAATCCGGCAACTTCCCGGCGGCGATCAAAGCCGTGTCCGAGTGGTTCCCGAAAAAAAGAACGCGCCCTGGCCGTCGGCATTCTCACGTCCGGGACCAGCGTCGGCGCGATTCTGGCGCCCGCCTGCGTGCCCTGGCTGGCCGCCACCTACGGCTGGGAATCGGCATTTGTGATTACCGGCCTGACCGGTTTTGTCTGGCTGGTGTTCTGGAAGATTTTTTACCATTCCCCTGCCGCACATCCACGGATCAGTGCCGGCGAGCTGGCCTACATCAATCAGGGGGCTCAGGTCGAACCCGCCGACAAGGTCAAATGGGTCGATCTGCTGAAGCTGCGCTCGACCTGGGTGTTCGTCACCGGCAAGTTCCTCACCGATCCGATCTGGTGGTTCATGTTGTTCTGGTTGCCGTCGTATTTCTCCAGCCGCTTCGAACTGGACCTCAAGCACCTGGGCCTGCCACTGATGATTGTCTACTGCGCGACCTCTATCGGCAGTGTCGGCGGCGGCTGGCTTTCGTCGCGGATGATCAGCGCTGGCTGGTCGACGGAAAAAGCACGCAACAGCGCAATGCTGATCATGGCGGTATTGGTGTTACCGATCGGTTTCTCCAGCTATATCGACAATATGTGGGTCATGGTTGGCCTGTTGAGCCTGGCGGCCGCAGCCCACCAGGGATGGTCGGCCAACCTGTTCACCACCGTCGCGGACAAGTTCCCCCGCTCGCAAGTCGCCTCGGTCATGGGCATTGGCGGCACGGCGGGCTCAGTGGGCGGGATGATCTTTCCTTTGATCGTCGGCATCGTTCTGGAACACTACAAGGCCTTGGACAATCTCACCCTCGGCTACAACCTGATTTTCATTGTGTGTGCGAGTTCTTACTTGACGGCGTGGCTAATCATGCGATTGATGGCCAACCGCGGCGCGCCCTTGCTTCAGGAACCCCTGAAATCCTGAGCGCCAGGACTCCGGCCGGGCCACGAGCCAGTGACGCTTCGTGGCCCGAAGACTCGATACAGGAAAACGAAAGTTGCGCACATGATCAACGAGAACAAAGGCATCCAGTCCGTCGAACGCGCGATGATGATTCTTGAGACCATCGCGGCGGCCGGTGGCGAAATCCGCCTGGTAGACCTTGCGGCGCAATCGGGCTTGCACAAAAGCACCTTGCACGGACTGCTCAATACCCTGGCCGCCATGGGCTACATCGCCCGTCGCGGCACGCACTACGCCCTGGGCTTGCGTTTGCGGGAGATAGCGCAGCCGTTGAACGACGCTGATGCGTTACTGCGCGAAGCCTTTGCCCCTGCTGTCTACGCACCCTGGCTGAACGCACTGGCGAAACCTGTTTTCTCGCGGCACCTTGCGGCACTCGCGAATACTTCTACATGGATGCCCTTGAAGGCACCGGCAGCCTGCGCGTAACCAGCCCGCGTGGACGCCGCGCAGGGCTGACCACCTCGGCCATCGGCAAGATCTTCCTGGCGTTCGACGAAGACTTGCGCCGCAGTTTGCGCCGAGCGCAATTGCTGCCTGTGGAGCTGGAGCATGAACTGGCAAGCATCGTCACGGATGGCTATGCATTGGACCTGGAAGAAGCCGAGGCAGGGCTCAATTGCGTAGCGCTGCCCCTGCGCCTGCAAGGTCGGGTCGTCGCGGCACTCGGCGTCGCCGCACCGGCGTCACGCTTGCCGAAAAATGCGCTGCACAAGCTGGCGACCCAGGCCATGCGGGAAATGTTCGACATGCTCAAACTTTAGTCGCCGCTGGCCGGCGCCTATTCCCCTGAAAAGCAATCGTCGGGATCATCGGGGCTCTGTCGTTTTACTCAATGGAGTCCCGAATGCAACGTATTCATCCCGGCGTGCTGGCCTTGGCGGTGACCGCCTTCGCTATCGGTATGGCCGAGTTCATTGTCGTGGGCATTCTTCCCGCTATCGCCACTGACCTCGACATACCCCTGGCGCGCGCAGGCAGCCTGGTAGGTTTGTACGCGCTGGCGCTGGCCATCGGTACGCCATTGACGGTTCTGGCGTTGGCACGCCTGCCGCGAAAACCGGTGCTGTTGACCCTCATTGCGCTGTTTCTGGGGGGGAACCTGCTGGCGGCACTGTCCACCGATTACCCCTCGCTGTTGGCAGGACGCATTGTGACTGCGCTCGCCCATGGCAGTTTCTTCGCGATCGGCGCCACCGTCGCCGCCAGCCTGGCGCCGAAGGGACAATCAAGCAAAGCCATCGCCGCGATGTTCGCCGGGCTGACGCTGGCCATGGTTGTCGGTGTGCCACTTGGCAGTTTCCTGGGCAACGACATGGGCTGGCGACTGCCGTTTTATGCCGTCGCGCTGTTGGCGGCATTGGCCCTGGTGGCTACCGCCCGGTGGTTGCCTGACGTGCCAACGCCGCCATCGGGAAAGGCGTTGACTCAACTGGCGGCACTCGGGCATCCAGCCATTCTGGCGATGATGGCGGTAACCGTGCTGGGTTTCGGCGCAAGCTTCGCAGCGTTCACCTTCATCACGCCGATCCTCACCGACATCAGCGGTTTTTCCACCGCCACCGCCAATGTACTGTTGGTCGTATTCGGCATCGCGACACTGGCGGGCAATCTCGGTGGCGGCCGGCTGGCCGCCACCATGGGCTGGCAACCGGCACTGCGCATGATCTTCGTCCTGCTGGCAGTGGTACTGGCCGCCGTCGCGCTGTTGCTGCCCTATCAAGTGCCGATGGTGGTGATGTTGTTTTTCTGGGGCGCGCTGGCCTTCGGCCTGTCTCCTGCTGCGCAGGCCGGGATGCTGGCCACCGCCGAGCGCTTCACCCCACAGGCGGTGGCGTTCGCTTCGGCGCTGAACATCTCGGCATTCAACCTGGGCATCGCCCTGGGAGAAACCAGCGGCAGTGTCCTGGTCGACAACGGACAGATCGCCCTCACGCCTTGGGTGGGTGTGGTCACGGTGATCGTTGCACAGTTGCCGCTGGTTTGGCTGCTATCGCTCAATCGAAGAGATCAGCGCCAAGCACGCCGCAGCCGCTCCTATGAAGGTGAAATACATGAATGAAGCCGGCGTCTCTATTGCCATTGAACGCCCGCCCCCTAAGCCAGCAACGATTGACTCAGCTCACGGACATATCCTCCAACGACTCTAGCCGCCTTGGATAACGGATGCTGGTGAGTGAACGCCAAGGCGATCGTTCTTTTGATCTGCGGCTTGTCGATCCTCACGGCATCCAGCAATCCGCGTTCGACATCGTCCTGTACTGCCAGAAAAGGCAGGATCGTGAACGCGCCTCCGACCGCCGCGACATCCTTCATTGCGTTCAGCGTGTCGACCTCGATAGCCACGTTCAAGGCGACCTGATGTTTACGCGCCAATTGGTCGAGCGTTGTCCGCAATCCATTGGGCCTGGAAGGCAAAATCAGCGGAAAACCCGCCAGCGCACCAAACGCGATCGACGTTCCATCTCCAGCAAGGCTTCCCGCCTTGCCCACCAGGTAAGTATCGACCACGCCCAGCGTCTCTTCGTCGCGAGCGGTGGAGATGCCATACCGGTTGACGACTATCAGGTCCAGGGCGCCCGCGGCCAGTTGTTCATCCAGGTCGCCACTGAACCCCTCCACCACATGCAGGCGCACGCCAGGCGCGTGGCGTTGCAACTCGGTGAACAGCATCGGCAGCAGCTTTCTCGACATCGACGGCAGGACACCGATGTGCACCGTCCCCGCCGGGACGCCCGAGGATTCCCTGACCAAGGTTTCCAGGCGCTCGGCCTGCGCCAGCAACAAACGGATTTCTGGCAGCACCAGCCGTCCGAAGTCCGACACGACCAAGCCGCGCCCGGTGCGCACGAACAACTGATCGCCCCACTCCGTCTCCAGTTGCGCCAGTTGGCGACTGACCAGCGACTGGGCTGTGCCTAGCGCAACCGCTGTTCGGGAAATAGACCCGAGTTCGTCCATCAACAGCACGCTTTGCAGTTGTTTCAGATTCATCGGCCTTGTCCTCGTCGCCCCTTCCAGAGGTCGAAACATAAACCACACGCATGGCTGCAGCCATCACTTTTTGATGTATCTGATATCGCCTGCATGACGCTTCCGCATGGGCACCCCTCTCCCTAGACTGGAATCAGACCTGAAGCCAACCCGCAGAATCGAGAGCTCCCATGGCCCATAACAATAAAGAGGGTTCAACAGCGCTGTCGCTGTTTGACCCTTCAAGCGTCGCCATCATTGGCGCGTCGGATGATCCCAACAAAGTGGGTGGACGGCCCATTCACTACATGCGCACGTTCGGTTACGCCGGCCGCATTCTGCCCATCAACCCCAACCGCGAGACGGTTCAAGGATTGCCCTGCTACGCCGATCTTCGGCGCACTCGACGTTATTCCGCAGGCGGCCATTATCGCGGTCTCGGGTCTGGCGGCCGTCGAAGCCATCAAGGCCTGCGCCAGGCTCGGTGTCGCCACCGCGGTGGTCATGGCTTCAGGCTTTGCCGAGACCGGTGAAAGCGGGCGCCAGGTGCAGAATGAACTGGTGGAATTTGCCCGCCTGCACGGCATGCGCCTGATTGGACCCAACGCTCAAGGCCTGGCCAACTTTGCCAACGGTGCGGTGCTGAATTTCAGCACCATGTTCATGGAAGTGCCCCCGGCGGACGGGCCCATCGCGATTGTCAGTCAAAGTGGCGCGGCCAGTGTCATGCCCTACGCGATGTTGCGTGAGCAGGGTTATGGCGTGCGCTACCTGGCAGCCACCGGCAACGATGCGGACCTGGGCGTTTCGGAGTTGACCCGGCTAGTGGTGGACGACCCGCACATTCGCCTGGTTCTGGTGTACGTGGAAACCGTTTCGAACCCGCTGCTGCTCGCCGAGGCCGCACACATCGCCCGCCGGAACGGCACGCACATCGTGCTGCTCAAGGGCGGCGTGAGTCACAAGGGCGCTGCCGCCGCAGCCTCCCACACCGGAGCCATGGTGGGCCAGGACGGCGCCCTCGATGCCTTCCTCGAACAGCACGGCATCTGGCGTGCCCACGATATTCACGAACTGGTCAACGCAGCGCCGCTGTATCTCGACGGCTTTGCGCCCGGTGCCGGACGCACGGTAGTGATGAGTCACAGCGGTGCAGTGGGGGTGCTGTGCGCCGATGCCGCTGAACGTGTCGGGCTGCCGCTGACCGAGCTGGCCGCGGGTACCACTGCACGATTGAAAAGCCTGATTCCCGACTTTGCCAGCGCTGCAAACCCGCTGGATCTCACCGCGGCGCTGCTCGGCAACGGCGCCATGTTTCCTGCCGTTCTGCAAGCGCTTGGCGATGACCCGGAGGCGGACATGTTCCTCATCGGGATCCCCGTGGCAGGCCCGGGCTACGACGTGCCAGGACTGGCGCAAACCACCGCCCGGTTCATGCGCCAGACCGGCAGGCCCGTGGTAATGACCGCGCCGCAGGCCGATGTTCGAGCACACTTCCAGCAAGCGGGTGTGCCGAGCTTTCGCAATGAAAGCGACGCGGTAGAGGCGCTTCATCAGTATGCCCGGCATTGCCAATGGCAAGGGGCTTCTCATCGCCAATGGCTAAGGGCTTCCCTGCCCGCCTCTTCGGCCGCGCAGCCAGGCTTGCACACCGGCCTGCTGGACGAGGCTATCAGCCTGCAATTGCTGGCGGATGCCGGTGTACCGGTGGTCGAGCACGCGGTGTGCCACGACCCTCACAGTGCCGCACGTATCGCCGCCGACTTCGGTGGACGCATCGTCATCAAGGGGTGCGCAGCGCAGGTCCCGCACAAGAGCGAACACGGCCTGGTTCATCTGAACCTCGCCGATCCGCAAGCAGTGCAAGAGGCGGCACGCCTGTGCCTGGGCGCTTTGGACAAGCTGGGTGTGCCCCATGGACAGCTGATCGTCGCGCGTTCGGTCAAGGGCCTGCATGAGTTCATGCTCGGCGTCGTCGTCGATCCCTTGTTCGGCCCGCTGGTGGTGATCGGTGAAGGTGGAACCCTGGTCGAGATTCGCCAGGACACCGTTTCGTTGCTCGCCCCGTTCACGCAGGCACAGGCGCTGGAAGCGATCAGCCGACTGCGCATTGCCCCGGTGCTCAAGGGCGCTCGCGGCCAGCCGGCACTCGATGTCGATGCCCTGGCCCGGGCTGCCGTGGCCTTGGGCAACTTTGCCCTGCAACACCAGGCCAATCTGCTGAGCGTCGACGTCAATCCGGTCATGGTGCTGGCCGAGGGCGTGGTGGCTGTGGACGCGGTTATCGAATACCGGGAGGCACCATGAACATCGGTCATCTCGATCAACCGCGCAGCGTCCTGGTGGAGATCCAGGATCAGGTGGCACTGGTCACGCTCAATCGTCCTGCCAACCTGAATGCCGTCAATCAACCCCTGCGCAGCGCATTGATCGATACGCTGGCGCAGCTCAATCGGGATCCGCTAGTCAAGGCGCTGGTGCTGACCGGCGCCGGTGACCGGGCGTTTTGTGCCGGGCAGGATCTGGCAGAAGCGAGCGCAGTCGACTGGAAGCAGATTGCCCCGTGGCTGAACGCGCAACGCGCCATGTATCAGGCCGTACGCGACCTGGACAAACCTTGCGTGGTCGCCATCAATGGCGTCGCCGCCGGTGCCGGGATGCAACTGGCGCTCTGCGGCGACTGGCGTATAGCGGCGCCTGATGCCCGGATTGGTCAACCGGAAGTAAAAGCCGGTCTGGCCAGCATCGTCGGCTCCTATTTGTTGTCATTGCACGTCGGCCTGAGCCACAACACACAGCTGTCGTTGTCCGGTGAACTGGTGAGTGGCCAGCGTGCCCATGAGATCGGCCTGGTCACCGAGCTTGAGGCCTCGGACGTGATCGGCGCTGCATTGGCACGCGCCCGCACGTTGGCACAACTCCCCGCAACCGCCATCCGTTTATCCAAACAGCGCTTTCGCGCGCTGACCCAACCGGGCTTTGACGATGCCTGCACGGCAGGCATTCGCGCCCAGCTCGAATGCTACGCCAGTGGCGAGCCCCATACCCTGATGAGCGCGTTTCTGGACGCGCGTGCACGTAAAGGAATCACTCAATGACTGCCTATCAACATCACCTGATCGATGGCATCTGGACGGCGGCGCAATCCGCCGAAATCACCAGGATCCACGATTCCGCAAGCGGCACCGAGCTGGGGCAAGTCGCCCACGGCACGCGCGAAGAAATCCACCTGGCCGTTCGGGCGGCAAAAAACGCCTTTGCATCATGGTCGACATTGCCCGTCAGCACCCGCGCAGACTATGTGCGCGGTATCGCCAATCAATTGGAAGAACAGGTCGAGCAGCTTGCCCAAGGCGTCGCCGCGGAGGTTGGCATGCCGCTCAAGCTGTCGCGGCGGATACAGGTGCAGATGCCGATTCTGGCCTGGCGCGCAACGGCTGATCTGGCAGTGGAATGCCTGGCGGACGTCGCGCTGGGTCACTCCACCCTCAACCACGTCCCGGTAGGCATCGTCGGTG
>NZ_MULM01000178.1:0-145151 GCF_002029345.1 Pseudomonas sp. VI4.1 | reverse complement strand
CTCGCGAAGGCGGTGTGTCAGTCACAAGTGTTATGTCTGAAAAGCCGCCTTCGCGAGCAAGCCCGCTCCCACATTTAATCGGTGTTTACAGCCAGTAACTCACCGCATACCAGCCAAGTACCCCCATCACCACCGTATACGGCAACGCCATCCACACCATCCGCCCATACGACAGGCGAATCAGCGGTGCAATCGCCGACGTCAGCAGAAACAGAAACGCCGCCTGGCCATTAGGCGTGGCCACGCTCGGCAGGTTGGTGCCCGTGTTGATCGCAATCGCCAATGTCTCGAAATGTTCGCGGCTCATGTGGCCGGAGAGGAAAGCCTGTTTCACTTCGGTGATGTAAATGGTCGCGACGAACACGTTGTCGCTGATGGCCGACAGCAAGCCGTTGGCAATGAACAGCATGCCCGGCTGTTGCTCCGCCGGCAGCGCCAGCACCCACTGGATCAGCGGCGTGAACAGTTGCTGGTCGTGAATCACCGCCACCACCGCAAAGAACACCACCAGCAACGCCGTGAACGGCATGGCGTCCTTGAACGCATTGCCGATACGGTGCTCGTCGGTGATGCCGGTGAATGAGGTGATCAGCACGATCACCATCAGACCGATCAGGCCAACCTCGGCGATGTGAAACGCCAGCCCTGCAATCAGGATCAACGCCGCCAGGCCCTGCACTATCAGGGCGGCACGTTGGCGTGCGGTGCGTGCGGCGTTGTCTTCGGCGGCGTAGTTGGCCAGCACCGAACGCACGTTGTCCGGCAGCAGCGTGCCATAACCGAACCAGCGCAATTTCTCCAGCAATACGCAGGTCACCAGGCCCGCCACCAGTACCGGCAAGGACACCGGAGCGATTTTCAGGAAAAACTCGGCGAAGTGCCACCCCATCTCATGGCCGATCAGCAGGTTCTGCGGCTCGCCAACCAAGGTGCAGACGCCACCCAGCGCGGTACCCACGGCGCCGTGCATCAGCAGGCTGCGCAGAAAGGCGCGGAATTGTTCCAGGTCAGCGTGATGCAGCTTGGGCAGATTCTGGTCGTTACCGATCGGGCTGTCCTGCCGCGGATCGTGGCCCGAGGCGACGCGGTGATACACCGAGTAGAACCCCACCGCCGCACTGATGATCACGGCCGTCACGGTCAGGGCGTCGAGAAACGCCGACAGGAACGCCGACAGGAAGCAGAACATCAGCGCCAGCATGGACTTGGAGCGGACCCCGAGCAGCAGTCGCGAGAACAGGAACAACAACAGGTCTTTCATGAAGTAGATGCCGGCCACCATGAACATCAGCAGCAGGATTACCGGAAAGTTGTGCACCAGTTCGTCATAGAGTGCCTGGGGCGTGGTCATCTTCAACAGCAGGGCTTCGACCAGCAGCAGGCCGCCGGGCATCAACGGATAACACTTGAGTGCCATGGCCAGGGTGAAGATGAATTCCAGCACCAGCAGCCAGCCCGCCACCACCGGGCCGAACGTCCACAACACCAGGGCGTTGAGGATCAGGAAGCCGACAATGCTTGCCTTGTACCAGCGGGGGGAATGCCCGAGAAAATTGTGCGCGAACGCCTGGGCCATTGAGCCGGACATTGGCTACTCCTTATAAAAAGAAGCGCGCAAGGTGCCGTAAGTCCAAGGCAAGATCAAGTGTAGGAAAAATCCTTTGGGTTAACCCAGGTAGCGTGCGACGACCGCCCGACAGTTGCCATCCAGTGAAGAGCCCGCCACGACGATGCTTGCGTTCGCTTGCACGGCCAATGAAGTGGCAATATCCAGGCTGCGACCCTGGCGGGTGCGAACCCAGCCAGTACCATTGCCGAAGCGATAATCGAGCTGTCCGTCGGGCATGTAGCGGGCCAGGATGAAGTCGCCCTCGACGCCGCCGAGGGTTGCGCCTGCCGTCAGCACGCAGCCGTCCGGCAATGCCAGGGCGGCGTTCCACTGGCAGCCACTCTGGCCGATTTCCAGCAATTGCGGATGGCCGTCGTTGCAATGGCTGTCCGGACGGCCGTTGCTGTGTACTTTCAGTGAAAGGCAGTGCATCGGGTCGCGGCTGCTGCCAAAACACTGCAAGTCGCCATCGTCGTGCTGGATGATCTGGCTGAGCTGAACGCTGCGCTCCTGTGCCTTGAAACTCATGAAGCCGTCCACGGCGAAACTGTCGTCGAGCCGGCCATCGGTGTGATAACGGGCCAACAGGCCTTCCTGGGGGAAGTTGATCGAGCCGCCCACCAGGATCCGGGCGTCTCGTTGGACCATCAGGCTGCTGATCCAGGTGTTCATCAGCAAATGCCTGACCATCACGAAGCCACGACCATTGAATGTGCTGTCGAGTGAACCGTCGGCATCGAGTCGTATCAGCATGCCGACATGGTCGGCCAGTTCAAAGTGATGATTGGCCAGCAGCAGGATGCGACCATCCTCCTGCACACACACATCACAGGCTTCGGTGCCTGGCATGCCTGGGGGCAGCCAGCCGTCGCGCGCACCCATGGAAAGATTGCCCGGCAGGCGCACCACGCAGCGACCATTGTCGCCAAAGCCTTGAGCCGGACGGCCTTGCTGATCGAACAGGGCTAGGGCAGGCAGTGTCCGGTGCGCATTCTCGTAATGCAGCCCGGCCAGTAGAATGCGCCCATCCGCCAGGACATGGACTTTTCCACCCATCGCCTCGAAGCCATGTTCGAACTGCCCGATGACGCTGCCTTGATGGCCGAATACCAGATCGGCCGAGCCATCTTCCAGCAGGCGAGCCAGGCCGAAGCGGCTACCGCCCGGCGTTCCGACCTTCGCCGCGACCAGCAGCCTGCCCTGTGAATCGATCGCCACCCCGTTGGCCATGCTTGAGGTGCTGCCGGCGAAATACACTTGGGTCGTGCCGTTTCCGGCGAAGGATAAATCGAGTGCTCCAGCGTCGTTCAGTGTGGGCGTCGAGCTAAAAGCGGTCTGGCTTGCCATGCACGCAGCTCCTTGCGAGTCGTCCTGATCCAGAAGTTGGGTGGCGACTTTCATTAGGGAAATCATTCAATCCCTGAATGCGCGGACGCACAACAGTGAGAACTAACAGGCGGAGGGTCGTTTTGTGCCAGAACAGTGTCTTTTCGAACCACTGGCAAGCCTGGCACTCAAACAGGTTCGCCCGGGTTCGCAATAAACTATCGTCAAGTGCAGATGGCCCTGCAACGCCAGCTGCCCGTGATAGAGGAGGGTGCGGGTTACAAGAAGTAACCCGCCATCAATGCTTAGTGCGGCATCGACCAGGACTGCAGGGTGTAGCCCCCCTCGCTCAACTCGGCACGTGCCTGATTTAGCAGGCTTTCAAGTTGTGCGGGATCGGTATAGGCGCTGCTTGGAATCTGCTGGCGACCGATGCGGGTGTTGGTACGGTCGATGACACTCAGGCTGAGTTCGCCATTACCGTCCTGTGGGGCCCAGGCCACGCATTGAAAGGGTTTGAATGCGCGGTCGGCGATCAAAAGAGCTTCGTTGATACGGAGCGGGGCGTTCATGGGA
Organism: Pseudomonas sp. VI4.1; assembly: GCF_002029345.1. NCBI lineage: Bacteria > Pseudomonadati > Pseudomonadota > Gammaproteobacteria > Pseudomonadales > Pseudomonadaceae > Pseudomonas > Pseudomonas sp. VI4.1. Next base: position 141,640 of record NZ_MULM01000178.1, on the reverse strand, counting down.
TCGTCTCTCTGTATGCCCAATCAAGTGAAGTGCCGCCGGTTGGGCTTACCGTTCGGCTCGTTACTTGTACTGATGCCCGCAACCCGGGGTTGGGTCACATTCAAGTCAACGTTATTTCAACTTTCTTTCATTGGTCAAGGTGTGGAGGCATTTTGAAAGCTGCATGAAAGGTTTGAGTCGTTAGGCAACTAACAAAGCCGCTTCTTATAACTATTCACTTAACGGCCTTATAGTCAAACGATACAAGGGACCGTCAAAATCTTGCTAATGTTACAGTCAAGATCGCCAAATGACTGTTTTTAATAATATTTCATATATTTGGCGCCAAGGAACAGTCATGAGCGAAGCGCCTGCCTTACGACGTCTATTAGTAGTGGACCCCTGCGATGACTGCCATCGGCTCTTGCCGGGTTTACGCTCTGTGGGATGGGATGTAGACAGCTGTACCCTGGAACACGCCGCTGACAAAACCTGCGATGTCGGCCTGCTGCGATTACAACCTTTTCACCTCGAACGACCGGACGCGGTCAAGGAACTGATCAGCCGCAGCGGCACCGAGTGGATCGCCGTACTCAACCAGGAAGTCCTGCGCCTGCAGAATGTCGGGGACTTCGTTTGCGAATGGTTTTTCGATTTCCATACCTTGCCGTTCGATGTGTCCCGGGTTCAAGTCACGCTGGGCCGGGCGTTCGGCATGGCGCGCCTGCGCGGTCAGGGCACGGTTCATATCGATCAGCCTGAGCATGAACTGCTTGGTGACAGCAAGCCGATTCGTGAACTGCGCAAGCTGCTGAGCAAACTGGCACCCACCGAGTCGCCGGTTTTGATTCGCGGTGAAAGCGGGACCGGTAAAGAGCTGGTCGCCCGCACGCTGCACCGACAGTCCCAGCGCCACAGCAAACCCTTTGTCGCGATCAATTGCGGCGCGATTCCCGAACACTTGATCCAGTCCGAACTGTTTGGCCACGAGAAGGGTGCCTTTACGGGCGCCCATCAACGCAAGGTCGGGCGGATCGAAGCCGCCCACGGCGGGACGCTGTTTCTCGACGAAATCGGTGACCTGCCCCTGGAACTGCAAGCCAACCTGTTGCGCTTCCTCCAGGAAAAACATATCGAGCGTGTCGGCGGCAGCCAGCCGATTCCAGTGGATGTGCGGGTATTGGCGGCGACCCACGTCGACCTTGAGGCCGCGATCGAGAAAAAACGCTTCCGCGAAGATTTGTACTACAGGCTGAACGTCCTGCAAGTTGTCACCGCACCCTTGCGCGAGCGTCACGGCGATCTGTCGATGCTGGCCAATCATTTTTCCCATTTCTACAGTCATGAAACCGGTCGCCGCCCTCGCAGTTTCAGCGAAGACGCGCTGGTTGCCATGGGCAAGCATGACTGGCCGGGCAATGTCCGTGAGTTGGCCAACCGGGTTCGCCGCGGGCTGGTGCTGGCGGAAGGACGGCAGATCGAGGCGCGGGACCTGGGGCTGATCAGCCAGCATGCGATCGCCGCACCGATGGGCACTCTCGAAGACTACAAGACCCGCGCCGAGCGCCAGGCGTTGTGCGACGTATTGAATCGTCACAGTGACAATCTCAGCGTCGCTGCCCGGGTATTGGGCGTGTCGCGGCCGACCTTTTACCGATTGCTGCACAAGCACCAGATTCGCTAGACGCAGGATCAAACGATCAAGCGATCTTTTGATCTGCCACAAAAAGCCCCGCTGCGATTGAAGTTGCAACGGGGCTTTTCGGTTGTGGGTCAGAAGTAATACGGGAATTTCAGGCTGAAGGTAAAGTCCGGGGCATCGTCCGTCATGCCGATGGACAGGTTGGGGACGATGGTCAGGTTGTCGGTAGCCGCAATGGTCATGCCGACGTTGAAGTAGCCGGCGTTGGCATCGCTGGAAACAACCGATTGCCAATCCCCGCCATCTTCCCTGATCTTGCTTTTCCGCTGCACCAGGTCAGACACCGAGAACGACATACTCATCTTTTCGTTCAACGCAAACGCAATACCGGCGCCGATCTGGAAGCTGTCGCCGATACGCACCTTGCCCGGGGTTTTCTGGTTGACGGTGGAACTGATGTCGTCAAAGGAATCCTCGAAGTTGTGGGTATAGGAGAGGCTACCGAACAACACGGCCGGGTCGAAGGTCTTGACCAGCGAGATGCCAGGGGTGATCGACCAGACGCCGTTGCCGGTCGGCAGGGACTCAGGCACGAACAGGTTGGTGTTGGCATTATCCTGCACCAGCTTGATCCCGAACGGTTCCTTGCCGGTCGGTGACTTGACGCGCAAGGTGAGCACTGCATCCGGGGTGTTGACCGACTCGTCGAGGAACTTGTAGGCAATGCCGAAGTTGACGTCGCCAATGGTTGGATCGCGTTTGACGCTGCTTTCGGTGGTGACCCCTGCGGACCCCTCGTTACCGCCGCCGGACTGATAGGTCGATTCGCGGTAGATCACCGGCACGTTCAGGTCGAACTGCCAGCGGTTGTCGAAGTTGTAGCGGCCGGTGAGGTCAAGCGTCCAGGTGTCGGCCTTGATCCGGTCCAGGTTGATGTTGCCCAGAAAGATCGAGTCCAGCGCGAGGAAGCCATTGAGGATCAGTTGGCGCGTATCGTAGCGGGAATAGGTCAGCCCGGTTTCAAGGCTGAACTTGCCGCCACCGAAGAACCCGCTGGCCTCGTCATACAGGTTGGAAACACTTTGTGCCGGCTGCGAATCATCGGCCAGCGATTGTCCGTAGGAACTGCCGCCGCCCCCAGCCGCACCCCCTGACGCCGCCGCAGCACCGGTGCCGGTGGCGACTTGTGAATTGTTTTTGAGGTCGGCTGGCGACTTGGCCAGACGTTTGGGTTGTGGTGTTGCCGGTTGGTCTTCGACCTGACGGACCCGTTGCTCGAGGATCGCCAGTGCTTTTTGTTGTACTTCGTATCGTTGCTTCAGCTCCAGAAGCTCCTGTTTCAGAATCTCCACATCCGAGGCGGGTGCTGCTTGCAAGATCGCCGCGGGGAATAAAGTGCTCAAACATACAACTGCGCGCAGTGATACTGATCGATACATGAATAAGCCGTCCCTTAATGCCCAATGATCGAGACTCAGCGTAGTTCAATATCCCAGACTGCGTAGTGCGTTCAGTTGAGACAGGTTGCAGTCCAGTGCACCTGCGCTCGGGCCATTATTGTTCAGCACTACATTAAGCTGAGTCATGTTGTTGACCACGTTGCTGCTGCCCAGTAACCGCGTGTTCTGCAACAGGCCACCCTGGGCAACTTGCTGCAGGGACGTGCCCTGGTTGTTGTTGGCCTGAATGGCCATCTGGATGCCGCCGCCAGTGGCGGAAACAGCCACAGTGCCGGCCGCACTGCTACCGGTAATGGTTTGCCCGCTCATCAACACCTGGCCCAGGCTCGGGTTGTTGGCCGGGACATGACTGGCCTCTTTAACGTCGATCGCGACATTGTTGTAGGCCGTGTTGCCATCGCCGGCGGCACGCACGCTTTGGGTGATCCCTTGTGCGGTGTTCAAGCCAGCGCCGCCAATGACGCTGCCTGTGCCTTGGCCGGGCGTACTGCCGTCACCGGACTGGCTAAAGGTTGAAACGTAGAATTCGGGTTTCAGGGTACCTGCCTGGATCTGCATTGAAGTGGCAGCCCCGATCAAATCACCACTGGCATTACGCCAGGTACTGCTCATGACCACACCGAAACTGATGATCCGTCCCGGCATGACGTAACGGCCACGCAGCTCGCCGAGCTCATGGTCGTTGATTTCGATAGGTTTGAATCCGTTGGCATAGCCTGAAGCACTCGCTGCCAGACAGGCGGCGGCCAGCCAGTATGAGGTTTTCATCTGCTGCTCCCGGAGCATCCCGCCCCAAAATCATCTTTGGGCGATTAAAAGAAGTCGCTCTGTATGAAACCAAAATCCATCAACTCGGCATCTTTGACCGGGTTGAAGTTATCCAGCTTGTTTTTGGCCGTCAGGGGTTCCGGGGGACTGCGTAGCACATTGGTCTTGTCATAACCGGGACCTACGATAGCGAAGACAATGCCGTTCCAGCCTTTGACAAAGTCATCATGGGAGTAGCGTTTGTGACCGAGGACCGGGTCGCCGATATAGACCCATTCCTTGTCTGCCCGCTGCATCACCACGAAGTGCTTGTAGCCGCGAACTTCCATCAGTACCACCACCGGAATCGTCACTGCATCCAGCTTTTCAGTGGGGATCTTGTAGCCACGGGCGCGCATGCCGATGCTTTCTATGTAGCGCTTCATGTCCAGCATGGAAAAACCTTGGGTACGAACAAGGTCCTGGTCAGCATTGACCAGCATGCCTTTGATGATGTGCTCTTCGTCGACGTCGAGCCAATAAGCCTGGCGCAGGACCGTCGCCAGTGCGGCGGCGCCGCAGCTGAAATCGGTTTTCTGTTCGACGATGTCGCTGAACTTGCGCTCACGCAAACTCTGTACCTCCTTGTAGACCAGCATACCGCCAGGCAGGGCGGCCACGGGCATCTGTGCGGCCTGAGTCAGGCCAGACAGGCAGAGCAGGGCGAAAAGGGCAGTCTTACGCATGATCGATACGCCTTTGCGGACTGTGGAAAAGCCCCGTTGCCGGGGCTTTTATTTCGATCGCGATTACAGGCAGACGTTGCAGCCGGCAGCGATGGACAGCGAGTTGCTTTGTTGGTTGCCTACACCCGATGCTACGTTGGCGCCGCCGTTGCCGGAGAAGCCGTTCATCGAGCCCGCCATGGTGGCGGTGTTGGTCACAGGGGTTTTCCAGCCATCTGCGGTCAGTTTTTGTTCTGTGGTTACGCCAGCCAGGCCGAATACGCCGACAGCGACGAAATCAGACTTGGTGACATCATCGTCATGACCGCCACGACCACCTTTGTTGCCATAACCATGGCCACCACCGTGATGGTCATCCTCTTTGGACACGGCCTTGCCGGCTGCCACGAACGCACCCGCAGCTGCAAAGGTGCCTGTGAGCGTGTCTGTCTTGTAAACCTGAGTGCCATAGTTGTTGACAGTCAGCCCGGTAGAGCTTTGGTTGGCCGCTGCCGCCGCGGTTGCTACACGGCCGCCCGATACAGCGATGGCCAGGTTGTTTTTCTGTTGGTTGAAGCTGCCGGAAGCCACGTTCATCCCGATGTTGCCGGAGCCGTTGCTGCCTGCGTTGTTGAGGGTCGAAGTATTGCCACTGGAGTAGTTGTTAGCAGAGTTGCCAGTGTTGTATTGAGTCGCGGCTGAAACGGCGGTTGCGGAGCCGAAGATGAAGCTTTCGTCGGACGTGGCCAGTGCAGCGGCGTTGTCTTGCTGGTTACCGTCACCGGCTGCAACGTTGGCGCCCATGTTGCCGTTGGACCCATTGAGCGAGTTGTCGCCTTTAGCGTCGTTTTTGGTGCCTTGGTTCAATCCTTTGTTGCCGTAGCTGTTCTGCACGTCCAGCACGGCTGCCTTGGCGCCGGAGCTAAGTGACAGAAGTGTGTCAAAGCTTGGGCCGCGATCATGCCCGTTGTTGTTGCCGTGGCCATTGCCGTGACCATTGCCATGACCGCGATCATCATCACGACCGCCTGCTTGTGCCGCGATTGCCATCACTGCTGCCAGAGCGAAAACCAGTGGTTTGAGAGCCATTGTAGGTTTCATGGTGTTTCTCCGTGCTTATTAGTTGGTTAAGTATTGGTACTTTCCAATCGCACTACGTTTGGGTCAGTCAGCGACCCGGATGCTCAGGGTGTTAGCCATTCGGTTCCCCACCCCGGCACTCTGGTTCACCTGGATTACCCCTCGACTGCCGGTGAAGGCCTGGTCGCTGATCACGACCTGGCGACTGCCGATTGAGGTGCCAGTTGCTCCTGAGCTTGGTTGCAACGCCACGTTCTGTTGAGAAAGGGCGCTATCGTCGACGCTCTGCGGCGCAGCACTGATGCTGATGCGCATGGCGTTGGCCATCTGGTTGTTGGCCCCGGCGCCCTGGTTGACGCCCAGTACACCGTTGCCATTACTGAAAGAGGTGCCGCCGATGGTGGCCGTCGCGTTCATCGACGGATTGGCGGAGGTGTTGATTTTCTGGTTGATGCGGGTGGTCGCGGCAGCTTCGGTGCCAATGGCGATCGCCCGGACGTTGGTCTGTTGCTGTTGGTCACCGGCGGCCTGGTTGACGTTGAGGTTGCCTGTGTACTGGCTGCCGGAGTCCTGGATTCTGGCGCTGTTCACCGTGCTTACGCTGGAGTCGGCCATGGCGCTGGTGCAGCCGAGCAGGGCGAGGACTATCAATGAGCGAGTCATGTCATTGGCCTCCAGCCAGTCTGCCCAGTGGGGCGAGGCCGGTACTCAAGGCACGGTTGATGGTTCCCGAGATCGCCCCGCCACTGCCGCCACCGTGGCCCGCGGTCATGCCAGGCATGCCGTTGGGGTTGGTGATCACGTTGAGGCCTTGCATGCCTGAGCCGTTTTGGGGAATGTTGTTGCTGATGGAGGAGCCGCTGGCGACGTTGGCGAAGTCGCCATCGCTGAGCTCGGCATTGCTGAGGCTTTGGGTGACACGTTCAGAAGGGTTGACGTTGACAGTCGTCGGATTGGGATCCTTGCCTCCGTTGCGGCCGATGTGCACCGGCTGAACGTCACGTTTAAGCACGATGACCCCATTGCCTTCAGCTTGAACATTGAAGCTGAGTATCGAGGTGGCGAATCCGACCAGCAGGAGGTGGGTTATTCCGTTGTTGAAAGTTCCCATGGCAACTATTCCTTCTTCTGCGAGCTGGACCTTGTCAGCGTTATGAAGGAGAGAGCGAAAGCTGTGCCGCTTTTTGATAGTCGTGGGAATTCAATAGCTTGCGAATTATGCGAACATGGGGCGTATTGGGCTCTGTTTCAGATTTGATACAGTGCTAAACGCCTGTATCAGGCAAAAGCAGTTGCGATGCTCTAGATCAAGGGTTGACGGCGATGTGTTTCATTTTCCTTACAGCCCAGGTGTAAAGATTATGAAGCCGTTCAAATAGCCAGTTTGAGCTCGGAGGGGTGTTTCAAAAATGGACACTTCCCCCCCAAAACAGGGGAAAAACGCGTCCGGATTGGCAAAATAGTCAGGAATCGAGCAGGAGCTCAACGGCTTTCATGGCCTGGCTGCGACGCGCGGCCCAATCGCCCTGCAGCACCTGAACCGGTTGTCGATGGTGCTCCAGCCAGGCAAGGGTCTGCTCGAAGAAGGCCCGGCGTTGTCCCAGTTCGGGTTGGCAACGCTGCCCGTCATCCGTCCAGGCGACATCGTCGGGGGACAATAGCAGGTGCAAATCATATTGCCTGGTCAACAGCGCCTGTTCGATCCAGACCGGGCACTCGCCAAACAGGGTCCGGCTCCAGAGGATGTTGCTCAGCAAGTGAGTGTCGAGCAGCAGCAACCGAGGCTGTCGGGCGCGCGCCCCGTCCTCCCATTGCAGTTGTCCGCGGGCAATGGGCGTAATGTCGGCCAGGCACGTATCGCGTGGGTTCTGCTCGATGAACCAGCGGACATATTCGTCCACCAGAACGCCGCCGAAATGCGCTTGCAGTTCGGCCGCGAGCCAACTCTTGCCACTGGATTCGGGACCGGTGAGCACCAGGACTTTCATGTGCGCAATACCGGGTCGGCGCGCCATTCCCGCCAGCCTTGCACGGCTATCAGGGCAAACAGCGCGTAGAGGCCGGCGGTCAGGTACATCCCCTTGTAGACAAACAGCCCGACGAAAATCACGTCCAGGGTGATCCACAGTGGCCAGCATTGCACGCGTTTCTGCGCCATCCAGACTTGCGCCACCAGGCTGAAACCGGTCAGCGCCGCATCGAGCCAGGGTTGGGCGGCATCGGTCCAGTGCGCCATTGCCGCGCCTAGCAGCAGACTGCCGATCGCGCCGACGGCAAGACTGAGCGTTATCGATTGACCATCGAGCCGGCTGACCTGCCGCCCCTGACGGGTGTCGCCCGCACGCGTCCACTGCCACCAGCCATACAGCTGCAAGGCGGCATAGATCACCTGCAGCAGCATGTCCGAATACAGTTTCACTTCAAAAAAGATCCAGCTGTAGAGCAGCACCATGACCAGGCCGATCGGCCAGCACCAGGGGTTCTGTTTGACCGTCAACCAGACGGCAATGACACCGAGGGTGGCGGCAAACAGTTCAAGCCCGGACATGGAGGTTCCTTGGGGGAAGTCGAAGAGGGAGGCGATTGTAACGGGTAGGCGCGGTTGGCGGGGTGGTTTGATCGTGTACGTATCCGTTCACGGATAAGTACTCCGCGGCAGCGTTTATCAGACTTGTCTGATAGGATTTCGGCCCCGCGCGGAAAAACCTGAGTCCAAGTTGATTTTTCACGGAATTTTTACGGTTTTGTGGGGGAATTGCGCGCGCGGGACTTCATCTGCACTGATCACAGTGGCGTTCTGAAAATATTAACGGGGCATGCCGTGGCGCATCGCTTCTTGGGGGATTGATGGATCTTTGGACCGCCTTTCAGGCATTGATACTTGGCGTTGTTGAGGGATTGACGGAGTTTTTGCCCATTTCCAGTACCGGGCACCAGATCATCGTGGCCGACCTGCTCGACTTCGGGGGGGAGCGGGCCATGGCCTTCAACATCATCATCCAGCTCGGGGCGATCCTGGCGGTGGTGTGGGAGTTTCGCCGCAAGATTTTCGATGTGGTCGTCGGCCTGCCGACCCAGCCGGGCGCTCGACGCTTTACCGCGAACCTGCTGATCGCCTTTATGCCGGCCGTGGTATTGGGGGTGATTTTCGCCGACCTGATTCACCATTACCTGTTCAACCCGATCACCGTGGCCACGGCGCTGGTGGTCGGCGGTGTCGTCATGTTGTGGGCTGAACGGCGTCAGCATGAAGTGCATGCCCACACCGTCGACGAGATCACCTGGAAAGACGCGCTGAAGATCGGCTTTGCCCAGTGTCTGGCAATGATTCCGGGCACCTCGCGCTCCGGTTCGACGATCATTGGCGGTTTGCTGTTCGGCTTGTCGCGCAAGACCGCCACCGAGTTCTCGTTCTTCCTGGCGATGCCGACCATGGTCGGCGCGGCGGTGTACTCGGGCTACAAATACCGCGACCTGTTCGTGCCGGCGGATTTTCCGGTGTTCGCCATCGGCTTCGTCACTGCGTTCATCTTCGCGATGATTGCCGTGCGCGGCCTGCTCGTGTTCATCGGCAGTCACAGCTACGCGGCGTTCGCCTGGTATCGCATCGTGTTCGGCCTGATCATCCTTGCCACCTGGCAGTTCGGTTGGGTTGACTGGACCGCCGTCCAGCCATGAACGAAAGCGCGCGCAATAACCCCGGACGCCGGTCCGGGGGCGAGACTCGCCATCCCGGGCTGAAACTGCTGGTGTTGGCGATCCTGTACGTGCTGCCGCTGTCGGGTTCGATGACGATGTGGCTGGGGGGCATTTCACGGGTGCCCCTGGCGGCTTATGGCATCGTCAGCGTGCTGGCGTTCCTGCTGTACTGGAGCGACAAGCGCAAGGCCCGGCTCGATCGCTGGCGCATACCGGAGAACGTGTTGCATGCGGTGGAACTCGCCGGCGGCTGGCCTGGCGCCTTGCTGGCCCAGCAGGTGTTTCGGCACAAGACGCGCAAGCTTTCGTTTCAGGTGCTGTTCTGGGTGATCGTGTTGCTGCACCAGGTGTTCTGGATCGATCAATTGTTCCTTGGCGCCCATCTTTTCGCGCTGGTTTAAATTCGCGCAGCTTTAAAGCAACAGGCCGACCTGGGTGCGCTTGGGCAATTTGCGCACCACCAGTTGATGGGAACGTCGCAACAAGTCTTGCAGCTCTTCGGCACCAAGCGGGTAGGGCGTTGCCATGATGATCCACTGCGCCCGCGCCAGATAAGGTGCCGGGTGAATGCCCGGACGGTCGCAATGACCGAGAAACAGATCCTTGTCGACCTTGAACGCCAGGGATGCGCCCCGCAGGTTCTGCAAGGCGAACATCTTGTTTCCGGCAATCGAAAACACCCGCACGCCACCCCATTTGTAGTCTTCCCGCGCGCCGGGCAGCGCCAGGCAGAACTGCGCGACATCCTCTTCGCTCATGCGTGCGGCCTTCATAGCAATCGTTCCCCGCAGGCGTTGAAAGATTCGATCAAATGGTCGATCCAGGCGCGCACCGCCGGCATCACCCCGCGCCGATGAGGGTAGACCGCTTGCAGCCAGCCGCCTGGCAATGACCAGTCAGGCAGCAACTGCACCAGCGAGCCGTCTGCCAGCGCTTGCTCGCAATACATCATCGGCAACAGGGTAAACCCCTGGCCCGCCAGGGTGCAGGCCTTGCGCACGATGAAGTCATCGATACCCAATCGCGCTTCGAGGGTCAAGTCAACGCTGTTGCCCTGTTGATCGAGCATGCGGATGTGCACCATGCGATCGGCTTCCAGCGCGCCGAGCACCGGCAGTTTTTTCAGGTCTTCGGGGTGGTTGATCTCATGTCCATGCAGGAAGGCGGGGCTGGCGACCATCGCCATTTGCGCCTGGCGCAGGCGTCGGGTGACCAGCAACGGGTCTTCGTCGCCCAACTCGCGCACGCGCAAGGCTACGTCGACGCCCTCGGTTACCAGGTCGACCCGTCGATTGAGCAACATGACTTCCAGTTGAACCAGTGGAAACTTCGCCAGGAAATCACTGATCACGGTCGGCAGAATCTCGTGGGCCAACCCCACCGGACAGGACACCCGCAAACGTCCGCGGGGTTCGCTGGACATGCTGGCCACTGCCTCATCGGCCATCTCGGCTTCCAGCAGCATCGCCTGACAGTGCCGCAGGTAACGCTCGCCCACGGCCGTCAGCTTGAGTTGGCGGGTGGTGCGTTGCAGCAGGCGAGCGCCCAGGCGTTCTTCCAGCTCGGCGATCCGACGCGACAGGCGCGACTTGGGTATCCCGAGCAAACGCCCGGCTGCCGCGAAACCACCGGCTTCGACCACCTTGGCGAAATAGTAGAGATCATTGAGGTCTTGCATACGGGTCACTCGATTGTTCTATCAGTGGGACGAACTATCGCATTGTTGCCATCTAATCATCTATTGGTTTCGCCTGTAGGATGGTTTCCATCAGATCGCCATGAGCGGTCCTCACCTGGAGATCCCCACATGAAATTGCTGCATATCGATTCGAGCATTCTTGGCGACAACTCGGCTTCCCGTCAGTTGAGCAGCGAAGTCGTCAAGGCCTGGCAAACCGCCGAGCCGAGCGCCATGGTGACTTACCGTGACCTGGCTGCCGACGCCATCAGCCATTTCTCCGCCGCCACCCTGGTGGCTGCCGGCACCACGGCAGAACTGCGCAATGCCGCGCAACAGCACGAAGCCGATCTGAGCGCCCAGGCGCTGGCTGAATTCCTCGCCGCCGATGCGGTGGTGATTGCCGCCCCGATGTACAACTTCACCATTCCGACTCAACTCAAGGCCTGGATCGACCGCATCGCCGTTGCCGGTCAGACCTTCCGCTACACCGAAGCCGGCCCTGAAGGCCTTTGCGGTAACAAGAAAGTGGTGATTGTCTCGACATCTGGCGGCCTGCACGTGGGTCAGGTCACTGGCGTTGCCCATGAAGAATATTTGAAAGTCATGTTCGGCTTCCTCGGTATCACCGATATCGAGTTCGTCCGCGCCCATGGCCTGGCTTACGGTGATGAAGTGCGGACCAAGGCCATGAACGATGCCCAGACGCACATCAGCGAGCAATTGTTCGTCGCCGCGTAAGGCTTGCGTAAAGACGTCAAACAGCTCGGGCAACAACCAAAAAACTCTGTATTCTGATCACGCAAGTGCCAGAAGTGGAGTTTTTTGTTTCTGGTTGTTGCTAGTTCTGGCCCGGGTTATGCAATCAAGGGTTATCGTCTCCGGTCAAGTAACAAGGTGGGGCATCCCATGGTGCGTCTTTGTGCAAGCTTGCTGATATGTCTGCTCGGCAGCCTGGATTCAGTGCACGCCGCACCTGCGCCACATACGCACTGGAGCGTCGGCTTCCATGAGATGAGCTTCCTCGATCCGCTGGACCTGCAGCCGATGCGTGCCATCGCCTTCTATCCTTCCAGCGACAAGGAACACACCAGCATACTCGAGGGCTATACCGTCGAAGCCGGCGAAGATACCCGCGTCGCCATCGGTCGTTTCCCGATGCTGATGCTGTCCCATGGCAACACCGGAACCCCGCTGGCCCTGCACGATCTCGCCACCTCGCTGGCGCGCAAGGGGTTCATCGTGGTGGCGGTGATCCATCCCGGCGACAACTCCAGGGACCACAGCCGCCTGGGTACCTTGAGCAATCTGTATGGCCGGCCGATCCAGATTTCCCAAGCCATCACCGCGACCCTGGGCGATCGCATGCTTGCGCCCTTCGTCAATGCCAACCAGGTCGGCGTGATCGGCTATTCGGCGGGAGGGGAAACCGCATTGATCCTCTCCGGTGCGACGCCGGACCTGGACCGTCTGCGCCGCTATTGCCAGGAGCGGCCGGATGATCGCGATGCCTGCAACACCCAAGGCGAATTGATCGTTGATCGCGATGACCTGCAACCGGTGGCTGACCCACGGGTTCATGCCTTGCTGCTGATGGCGCCGCTGAGCCTGAAGTTCGGGCGCCATACCCTGGCCGACGTGCACGTGCCGGTGCTGCTTTACAGCGGCGACGGCGACAAACTGGTGGCATTCGACAAGAACGCTGCAGCGTTGGCGCGCAAACTGCCGATCGCGCCGGACTTCAAGTTGCTGGCCGGCGCCGGGCACTTCGTGTTCATGGCGCCCTGCAACGAAGAGCAGATTATCGCGATGCCGGCGTTGTGCACCGATGCCGACGGGGTCGATCGCAAAGACATCCACCGCACCATGATTTCCGAAGCGGGGCGGTTCTTTTCCCGTGCGCTGGGCAAGCCGGACAGGGCCGGCATGCAAACCGCCGATCAATAAGGTTCACGCCACCCCCTGCAGGAGCTGGCTTGCCAGCGAATGGTCTTGAGTCTTGCAGTGAGCCAACGGACGCCTTCGCTGGCAAGCCAGCTCCTACAGGAGACGTGGCAATCAGGCCATTGCGCGGCGTTTGAGTAACAGGGTCAAACCAAGTGCGCTCACCGACAGCAACGCCGCACTAAAGAATATCCACGAGTACCCCAGGTTCAAGGCGATGGCGCCCATCAACGGCCCGGCAATCGCCAGCGCCAGATCGAAAAACACCGCATAGGCACTCAAGCCCGCGCCGCGACTGGAATTGGGTACCTGCTTGATCGCCTCCACACCCAATGCCGGGTAGACCAGCGACAAGCCGAAGCCGGTCAGACCTGCGCCGATCAACGCATAAGTGGTCGAGGGCGCGAGCCACAGCAGCCCCAGGCCCAAGGTTTCAACACTCATGCAGGCAATGGCCGAGGTGAATCCGCCGAAGCGGCTGATGCTGAAATGAACAACAGCCGCGCCAGAATGAAACAGACGCCGAACACCGTCAGGCAGTAGGCCGCGCCAGCCCAGCCGCGGCTGACGTAATACAAAGTGATAAAAGTAGTCAGGGTGCCGTAGCCGATGGAGGCCAGGCTCAGGCTCGCGCCAAACGGCGCAATGCGCCCGAACACCGCCCAGAATGGCAGGCGCTCGCCACGAATCACCGGCACCGAGGGTTTGTTGCGGATCAGCAGCAGTGCGGCCAGTGCCAGCAGTGACAGGACAATCCCCAGGCTTTCAAAGCCGTACTCGGCGACCATCACCACCCCAAGTGGCGCGCCAATGGCGATGGCGCCGTAGGACGCAATCCCGTTCCAGGAAATCGAGCGCGCGGTATGTTCGGCACCGACCTGGCCCATGCACCAACTGATGGTGCCGACGCCAATCAAGCCTTGGGCGATCCCCAACAGCAGGCGGCCGGCGATCAGGATCAACAGACTCAACAACGGAAAGCTTTGCAGCAACGTCGACAACAGCGTCAGCACTCCGCTCAAGACGATCCCCGACAAGCCGTACACAATCGCCCGTTTGGTGCCAACATTGTCCGACATGCGCCCGGCCATGGGGCGGCTGAGCAGAGTGGCCAGGTACTGGCAGCCGATGGTCAGCCCCGCGATGATCGCGCTGAAACCCAGCTGTTCGTGGACGTACCCCGGTATCACCGCAATCGGCAGGCCGATGCACAGGAAGGCAATGAAGGTATAGAAGACGATGGAGACGATCTGCAGGGTGATCGCCGTGGAGCTTTGCGGGGGCACTTGCTGCACAGACATGACGGCTCGTTCGCGGGCGGCGGTAGGAGAACTGCATCATGGCTTGGATATAAAATAAAAGGAAGCAGGCTAACTATATCCGTGAGATCGAGGGCCTCTTCGCGAGCAAGCCCGCTTACACATTGGATCGCGGTCACCTGTAGGAGCGAGCTTGCTCGCGATGATTTGCGCACCACAGAAATTCTTGAACATTGAAATGCAAAAAGCCCTGTCACAAGGACAGGGCTTTTACTTGCATCTTGCAGCTTGAAACCAATAGCTGCTCTTTAGAACACAACACCCTGACTACGTAGGTAGTCATCATAGGTACCGCTGAAGTCGATCACGCCGCTGGCGCTCAACTCGATGATGCGAGTAGCCAAGGACGATACGAACTCACGGTCGTGGCTGACGAAGATCAGCGTGCCCGGGTAGTTCTCCAGCGCCAGGTTCAGCGCCTCGATCGATTCCATGTCCAAGTGGTTGGTCGGTTCGTCCATGATCAGCACGTTCGGCTTTTGCAGGATCAGCTTGCCGAACAGCATGCGACCTTGCTCACCACCGGAGATGACCTTGACCGACTTGAGGATCTCGTCGTTGGAGAACAGCATCCGGCCGAGGGTGCCGCGAACGATTTGCTCGCCGCCCTGGGTCCATTGGCCCATCCAGTCGAACAGGTTGCAGTCGTCTTCGAAGTCGTGCGCGTGGTCCTGGGCGTAGTAGCCCAGTTCCGCGGCGTCGGTCCACTTCACGGTACCGGCATCCGGGGTCAGTTCATTGACCAGGGTGCGCAGCAGGGTGGTTTTACCGATACCGTTCGGGCCGATGATCGCCACGCGCTCTCCGGCTTCAACCACGAAGCTGAAATCCTTGAACAGCGGCTTGCCGTCGAAGCCTTTGGCCATGCGCTCGACGATGACCGCCTGACGGTGCAGCTTCTTGGTTTGTTCGAAACGGATGAATGGGCTGACACGGCTCGAAGGCTTGACCTCGGCCAGTTGGATCTTGTCGATCGCCTTGGCGCGGGAGGTCGCTTGCTTGGCTTTCGAGGCGTTGGCCGAGAAGCGGCTGACGAACGATTGCAGCTCGGAAATCTGTGCTTTCTTCTTGGCGTTGTCCGACAGCAGTTGCTCGCGGGACTGGGTCGCCACGGTCATGTACTCGTCGTAGTTGCCCGGGAACAGTCGCAGCTCGCCGTAATCCAGGTCAGCCATGTGCGTGCACACGCTGTTCAGGAAGTGACGGTCGTGAGAGATGATGATCATCAGGCTGGAGCGCTGGGTCAGGATATTTTCCAGCCAGCGGATGGTGTTGATGTCCAGGTGGTTGGTCGGTTCGTCGAGCAACAGCACTTCCGGATCGGAGAACAGCGCCTGAGCCAGCAATACGCGCAGTTTCCAGCCCGGGGACACTTCGCTCATCGGGCCGAAGTGCTGCTCGATGCCGATACCCAGGCCCAGCAACAGTTCGCCGGCACGGGATTCGGCGGTGTAGCCGTCCATTTCAGCGAACTCGGTTTCCAGCTCGGCCACGGCCATGCCGTCTTCTTCGGTCATTTCCGGCAGCGAGTAGATGCGGTCGCGCTCGGCCTTGACCTTCCACAGCTCTTCGTGACCCATGATCACGGTATCGATCACGGTGAATTCTTCGTAGGCGAACTGGTCCTGGCGCAATTTACCCAGACGCACGTTCGGCTCCAGCATGACCTGGCCGCCCGATGGCTCGAGGTCGCCACCGAGGATTTTCATGAAGGTCGATTTGCCGCAACCGTTGGCGCCGATCAGGCCATAACGGTTGCCCGCGCCGAATTTCACCGAAACGTTTTCAAATAGCGGCTTGGCGCCGAACTGCATCGTGATGTTAGCTGTAGAGATCAAAGGTTTTTCCTGCGAAGCTTAAAAAGTAGCAAGGGTTGCGGCAGTACCGATTCAGTACCCGTTTCCGGTCTCCGAACCACGGTAAATTCATCCCGGTCAGAAGCGGAAGGTCCATCTGGCAATAAGTGGACAGCAGCATAAGGAGCGCTTGGCCCGAGTCGAAGTGCGCTGAGGCGGGGTTCATTCCCGTCATCAGCCAAGGGGGGCGCATAATGTTTGGCGGCGATTGTACTGGTCTGGCTCTTTAAACGATAGGGCGTTGAGGCCGTACGGCTCCTTTGACACCATCAGCGGTCAGATTTTAAGCGCGGAATGCTAACAGCAGGTTACAAACGCTGGCTAAAATGCCATCTTTGATCCTGAGGTCGACAGTCGACATGCGCTCAGTGGCGCGCCACCGGCACCTCCGTTTCGATATCAGACGCTGCACAAGGCCCTCCAGGGGACGCAGTTTGTTCACTTCTGACGTGTGACGATTTTCGTGAAGCTCATCATTGCTGTTATTTATGTTGTATCGATCGCGTACGTTCATCTGCGCGGACGCGTGCGCCACAAATTGGGCCGCCAGCTGAGTGATCACTCGACATTTCTGGCACCGGTCAATTGCCTCCTTTACCTGTTCTCGAAAATCCCCAACAGGCCTTATCTCGACACTGCCGATTTTCCTGACTTGAGTCCGTTGCAGACCCATTGGCAAGACATTCGCGCCGAAGGCCAGAGCCTGCTCGAGAACGGTGAGATCAAACGCTCGAACCAGTATGACGATGTCGGATTCAACTCGTTCTTCAAGACGGGCTGGAAGCGCTTTTACCTGAAGTGGTACGGCGATAGCCACCCATCAGCCATGAAACTCTGCCCGCGCACCACTGAACTGGTGCAGAGTATCGGCTCGATCAAGGCCGCGATGTTTGCCGAGCTGCCACCAGGATCCAGACTGGTCCGTCACCGCGATCCGTATGCCGGATCCTATAGGTATCACCTGGGCCTGGACACGCCGAACGATGCCGGGTGCTACATCAACGTCGATGGCGAGAACTACCACTGGCGCGACGGTGAAGCGGTGATGTTCGACGAGACCTTTATTCATTACGCCGAAAACACCACCCAGCAAAATCGCATCATTCTGTTCTGCGACATTGAGCGGCCGATGAAGTATCGCTGGGCGGCAGCGTTCAATGGCTGGTTCAGCCGCCATGTGATGGCGGCAGCGGGGGCGCCGAACGCTGTGGGCGACAAGACCGGTGCTATCAACCGTCTGTTCGGCAAAATCTACAAGTTTCGCCTGAGGGGCAAGGCGCTGAAGAAGCGCAATCGTAAACTTTACTACCTGGAGAAGTGGGCGATTTTGGGTGGGTTGCTGGCAGTGTTTATGTTGATCTGATTTTTGCTTTGCGGCCCCTGACGCCTTCGCGAGCAAGCCCGCTCCCACATTCGAACCGGTTTCTCCAATGGAGTGCGGTCAAGTGTGGGAGCGGGCTTGCTCGCGATGAGGCCTGCACTTTCACCGCATAACTCATGGATGTTCCTGTATTCAATCAGCCACTGGAACGCTTTGAAGGTTTTTTGGCCGGTGCCGGCTTGTCGGTCGATTTAGCTTTCGCGGCAGGTTTGGCAGCCGCCTTGCCACCCAGGCTGCGTTTAAGCAGTTCAGTCAAATCAATCACATCCGCGGTCTTGCGCTCCTCTTCACCCGTCGCAGTTTCCACGTCCTCGATCTTGCCTTCATGGGCCTTTTTCTCCACCAGCGCCATGATCTTGTCTTCGAAACTGTCGCGATAGTCTTCAGGGCTCCACTCGGCGCTCATGTCTTCGACCAGCCGCTTGGCCATGTCCAGCTCGCCCTTGACCAGCTTCGCATCGGTGACTTCGCTGCCCAGTTCGAGCGTATCCAGGCTGCGAACTTCAGCCGGCCAGCGCAGCATGACCAGGACCATGGCCGACTCCAGCGGCATCAGTGCGGCCAAGTGCTGGCGAGTGTGCAAGACCACGTGGGCGAGGGCGACCTTGTTGGTTTTGCTGAGGGTTTCGCGCAGCAGCGCGTAGACCTTGCCGCCGCGTTTATCGGGTGCAAGGTAGTAGGGTGTGTCGATGTTTTGCAGGGGAATCTGTTCACTGTCGACAAAGGAAAAGATGTCGATGGTTTGTGTGGACAGCGGGTGCGCCGACTTGATCTCCTCCTCACTGAGCACCACGTAGCGCCCCTTTTCGTATTGCACACCTTTAACGATGTGCTCTTTGGTCACCTCCTTGCCGGTGACCTTGTTGATGCGCTTATAGCCGACCGGCTCCATGCTCCGGCTGTCGAGCCAGTCGAAATCCACCCCTTGGGAAGACGTCGCCGAGACCAGCGCGACAGGGATATGCACCAGCCCGAAACTGATTGCGCCTTTCCAGATTGCTCGTGGCATCGTCGTCTTCTCCCAAGTGATGATCAGGTGACCCGTGGCCTGGAGCAAAAGTTTCAGCCGCTTTGGCCCGCATTTCGAGGGCGGATCAGCGGTACGGTCAAAAGGTGTTACATCTGCCTGGGAGGTTTTGATTAACAAATGCGAACCCCGGGCGTAGCGTGCTATCGAAGACTCTATCCACGCTTACGTCGAGAGGCTCCGGATGAACCGATTAACGCTTGGCATCACTGCGTTGGCGTTGAGTGGCGTGCTGAGCAATCCGGCCCAGGCCGATCCGGCGCCATCCTCACCGTTGCTGCTGGCGCAGAGCCCGACGGGCAATTCAAGCAATCCATACAACAGCCCGATTCGCCGGGCCAACCCCAACAGCATGCAGGGCACCCAACCCGGAGCTCCTGGCATTCGCGGACCGAACACCGTACCGGTTCCGCGACCACCGACCCTGGACAACGGCGGGATTGGCAACCGCTATCCCCAGGACCGCCCCGCTGCGCCCAGCCAACCGATATTCATACCCAATCCGCCTCATCGAGACACAGGCACCAGCAACCGTTGAACGGCAAGACGCAAGTCTGCCAGCCATCCTGACGACAAAAGGAATCGTGCATGTTGCGTAGAACCCTCCTGGCCACACTCTGTGCCAGCACCTTGATCACTGCGACCGCACCGACCTATGCCGCGCCCGTTCAAGAACTGAAAAGTGAACAGGGCACCCTCGAAGTGACCCCGATCGTCGAGGGCCTGGAGCACCCGTGGGCCCTGGCGTTCCTGCCCGATCGCCAGGGCATGCTGGTAACCGAACGCCCTGGCAACCTGCGAGTGGTCAGCGCTGACGGCAAGCTCTCGGCCCCGCTCGACGGCGTGCCGACAGTCTGGGCCAAGGGCCAGGGCGGCTTGCTGGATGTGGCGTTGTCGCCCGACTTCAAGCAAGACCGCACGGTCTATCTGTCTTATGCCGAAGGGGGCGGCAAGGGCGACAAGGCCGGGACCGCGGTCGGCCGCGGACAATTGTCGCAAGACCTGAAGTCAATCAGGAACTTCAAGGTGATCTTCCGCCAGGAGCCCAAACTGTCGGTCGGCAACCACTTTGGGTCGCGCCTGGTGTTCGACCGCGACGGATATCTGTTCATCACCCTCGGTGAGAACAACGACCGGCCGACGGCCCAGGACCTCGACAAACTGCAGGGCAAGGTCGTGCGGATCTATCCCGACGGCAAGGTTCCGGACGACAACCCCTTTGTCGGTCAGACCGGCGTGCGCCCGGAGATCTGGTCTTATGGCCAGCGCAATCCACAAGGTGCGGCGCTCAACCCCTGGACCGGCGTCCTCTGGGAAAACGAACACGGCCCCCGGGGCGGCGACGAGATCAACGTTATCGAGCGTGGCAAGAACTATGGCTGGCCGCTGGCAACCCACGGCATCAACTATTCCGGCCAGCCGATTCCGGAAGCCACGGGCAAGACCGCCGAAGGCACCGTCGCGCCACACCATGTCTGGGAAAAATCCCCTGGCCTGAGCGGCATGGCGTTTTACGATGCCGATCGCTTCAAGGCCTGGCAACACAATGTGTTTATCGGCGCGCTGGTCAGCCAGGAGCTGATTCGCTTGCAATTCGACGGCGACAAGGTGGTGCACGAAGAGCGGTTGATGGGTGAGCTGAACAAACGCATTCGTGATGTGCGGCAGGGACCGGACGGCTATTTGTATGTGTTGACCGATGAGGCTGACGGAGTGCTGTACAAGGTTGGCCTGAAGTAAAACATCTCCTGCCGAAGATTCAGCCCGACGGTAGTGATATAGGTCAAAGATCCCGTGATGCGGCCTTGCGTGTGTGTGGAGTCGGCAGATACTGAGTCAAGGTCGTTACAATTTTGCCGCCGTGGATCATGCAAATTGCCGGGTTGAAATCGGCTTTTGTTGCATTTTGCATGAAAAGGTTTGCTGTCAGTGCCCGTATATCGTTGAAATTACCGATGAGCTGCACGGCGAAATTCGCGGCATGTTTTATGCTGTAGCTGGCCTTGAGCTGACCGGCTTTTCATTTGAGTCAGTGGCTACACCGGAAAACAGTCAGATGAGGACTTGATAAAGCCTGCAAGAAACATGAGCGGGGAATTTAGTACTGATCGACGTGGATGTTTGATTGGCATTCTCACATTAAGGAGAGGGTCGTAATGTTTCTTTCTGCCTTGGAACTTCGAAACATCATTGAAAGCAGTTTTCTTCCGAAACGTTGTCAATGTACGTTGTCGCCGGACCTGTCGATGACTATAAAAGTGTATTCCGATCGTAAAACCGATCACCTCGATCTGATGGTGACCGGAATCAACGCCAAACATCTCAATGGCTGCAGGGAAATCAACGACCTGATTGCCGAATTGCGTGTGGACATGCAAAACAAAGCCGAAGTCCAGACTCTGCATCCGGACAGGAAAGCGCTTTAACCCCACGGTTTCAAGGCTCGCGCCGGTCTGACGGAAAGCCAGGCCCGGCGCCAGCTCTATCATCAGCATGCAATATGCCAGGACCGGCATGGCGCTCGAGCCATTTGCCGGTGCACTGCGTACTGCCTGGTCAGCTTTGCATGCTGCAAGCGTCGGACAGTTTTCGATAAGTGATCTGTGCCGTTTGGCCTGACGTGTCGATGTACGTCATTTCAGCGGTAATGACTTCGCAATACAGGGTCGAGGGCTCGGTCAGCGAGATGACCTTGGCCACGTGCAATGGCATTCCATAGTGATATGCAGGGACTTGGACCTGGGTCGAGGACGTTTCGTCGGCCAGAGCAAGACCGGCAAAGGCGCTGCAGGCGAGGGCGGCTGTCGACAACAATGTGCGCGTGTTCATGAACGATCTCCAGTGCAGGCGAAAAGTCAGCTCGACATAAGGTCGAACCTGCCGCACTGGGCGTCAGAGAGATCTGAGGGCGTGCGGTCCAGTAAAGCTTTGGACCGCAGCGTTAAGAGATGGTTAAGCCGGCTGAACGCCGCCTGTCGGCAGTTCCTTCTCTTCAAAGGATGGCGATCTGCTGTCGATAGCGTTCATAGGCCTGCTGGCAGGCTGCCACATTGTCGGCTATCGGCAGGGTTTCGCTGGCCGGATCGAGCTTTACGCAGCGCTCGCACAAATCCGCCAGGCTGTGTTCAGGGCCGTTTGCCCAGGACTTGCACCACGCCGCCTGAATCGCTGCGCCGAGCGCCGCGGCTTCGCTTTGCCCGGTGCAGATCACGGGGGTGTTCATGATGTCCGCGACCAGCTGCCGCCACACCGTGCTTTTCGAGCCGCCGCCGATCAGGCAGATGCTGCGGCTTTGCAGGCCATTGCGGCGCAACAGGTCCAGCCCATAACGCAAACCGAAGGTCGTGCCCTCGACCACGGCGCGACACAGGTTGGCCTGCGTCAGGTTGGTCATGGTCAGCCCCAGCAGGCTGCCCGTGGCATGGGGCAGGGCAGGCACCCGTTCACCATTGAGAAACGGCAGCATGCACACGCCTTCGGCACCGATCGGCGCTTGCGCGACGAGCTCGTTGAAGCGCGGGATATCCAGCTCGAACAACTCGCGAATCACCCCGGTGGCATTGGTCAGGTTCATGGTGTAGATCAGCGGCAGCCAGCCACCGCTGGATGAACAGAAGGTCGCGACCGAGGCGTCCGGACTGACATTCGGCTGGTCGGCATAGGCGTAGACCGTTCCCGAGGAACCGAGGCTCATGGTGATTGCACCGGGCTTGATGTTGCCGGTGCCGATGGCGCCCATCATGTTGTCGCCACCGCCGCTGGACACCAGGGCCTGCGGGTTGATGCCCAGGTGTTCGGCGATGCCCGGCAGGAGGGTGCCAACGGCCTGGTGGCGTCGATCAGCTCCGGCAACTGCGGCTTGCAGGCGGCCGGTGGGGTCGATGTCGCGCAGCAGCTGCAAGTCCCACTGACGGGTGCGAACGTTGAAATAGCCGGTGCCCGAGCATCGCCATACTCACTGCAACTGCGGCCGGTGAGCCAGAAGTTGAGGTAGTCGTGGGGCAGCAGGATGTGGGCGATGCGGGAAAATGTTGGCGGGTGCTGTTCTTTGCTCCAGAGTAGCTTGGATACGGTATAGCCCGGCGCGATGACGACGCCGAGGCGTTCCAGCGAGCCGCTTTCGCCGCCCAGGTGGGCCAGCAGGCGGTCGTTCTGCGCGCTGGATTCGGTGTCGCACCAGAGTTTGGCCGGGCGCAGTACCTGGCCCTGATCGTCGACCAGGACCAGGCCGTGTTGTTGACCGGAGACGCCGATGCCAAGGATGTCCTGGCCGTCGACATTGGCCGCGATCAGCGCTTGGCGAGTGGCGCAAGCGAATGCTTCCAGCCATTGCGACGTGTCCTGCTCGCGCCGGCCATTGGCGCCACTGATCAGGCTGTGGGGAGCCGCACCCTGGCCGAGGACCTCGCCGCTGATGGCGTCGAGGATCAGGGCCTTGGTGCCTTGGGTGCCGCAGTCGATGCCGAGGAAAAGTTGTTGGTTTGCCATGGAGGATCCTTGGATCGTCAGGTCGATGTCAGTCAACATTCAACGTATAGGGTGCCTGTCAGTCCGCCTTCGCGGGCAAGCCTGCTCCCACAGGGACCAGCGTCGTCCACAAATATGTATTCCACCGAGGACCACGGTGGGAGCGGGCTTGCCCGCGAAGACGGCAGCAGATTCACCACGGTACTTACGCCAGCACCCGCTCCAGGGTTCGCGTCACCCCAACCTCGCGCAAGCTGTTGCAGCACCATTCGAACGCCGCCACAAATTCGGGCGAGCGGGGAATCTGCGTACCAAAGATCTCCTCGACCTCCAACAACCGCTGGGTGATCAACACATCATCGGCCACCAACGCCTGACAAAACGCCGCGCGCGGATCCGGAATCGAGTACGTATCGCCCTGCTCATTCACCCCCTTCAAGTACAAGGCCCAGGCTGCCACCACCAACGCCGCACGCTTCGTCTCGCGGCCCTCGGCAATCAAGCGATTGATCGTCGGCACGGTGAACTTGGGAAACTTCGACGAACCGTCCGAGCACACGCGCTCCAACTGGTCGGCAATCGCCTGGTTGGAGAAGCGTGCGATCAGGGTGTTCTTGTAGTCGGTCAGGTCTATCCCCGGCACGGGCGACAACTGTGGCGTCACGTCCAGATCCATGTAAGCGCGCACGTACCGGACAAACAGCGGATCGTTCATGGTCTCGTGAACGAAGCGGTATCCCTTCAGGAATCCCAGATACGTCAGGGCCAGGTGGCTGCCGTTGAGCAGCTTGATCTTCATGTCTTCGTAAGGCGTGACGTCGTCGGTAAACTGCACGCCGACCTGTTCCCAGGCCGGGCGCCCGTTGACGAACTTGTCTTCCAGCACCCATTGCGCAAAGGGTTCGCAGACCACTGGCCAGGCATCGTCGACGGCATGCCTGGCGGCCAGTTGCAGGCGATGTTCAGCACTGGTCATCGGCGTGATGCGGTCGACCATGGCGTTGGGGAAACTGACGTTGCTATCGATCCAGTCGCGCAGTTCGGCATCGCGCAGGGCCGCAAACGCCAGGAGCGCCTTGCGGGTGATCGCGCCGTTGTGCGGCAGGTTATCGCAGGACATCAAGGTAAATGCCGGCGTGCCGGCGGCACGGCGTTTGACCAGGGCGGCGCAGAGAAAGCCGAACACGGTTTGCGGTGCGTCCGGATGGGCCAGGTCATGTTGGATCTGCGGCAAATGGGCCATGAATTCGCCGTTGCTGTCGTCGATGCAGTAGCCGCCTTCGGTGATGGTCAGCGAGACAATCCGAATCTCGGGGTTCGCCAGTTTGTCGAGCAGCGCCTGGGCGCCGTCTTCGGCCAGCAGCATGTCGCGGATGGCGCCGATCACCCGGACTTCGGTGTCGTCGGAGTCGCCCAACTCAAGCAGGGTGAACAGGTAATCCTGCGCCTTCAGGTCATCCCGGGCGCGACGGTCTTCGGCGCGCAGGCCGACGCCGCAAATGGCCCAGTCCAGATCCTTGCCGGTGTTCATCAAGGCGTCGGTGTAATACGCCTGATGCGCGCGGTGGAAACCGCCGACGCCGATGTGCGCGATGCCCTGGCGGGTGTCGCTCAGGGTGTAGGCGGGCAGGATCACTTCGGGGGCGAGGTGGTGCAGATTCTGGTTATTCAGTTTCATCACAGGCTCTCTGAATTCAGGCGGCAACGCGCAACGGACGGGTCAGCGCTACGCCGTCGGCATCGAATAAATGGCAGTGTTCGGCATCCAGGTGCAGGCTCAGGGTTTCGCCGTAACGGCTGGCCAGGTCACCGCGCACGCGCATGGTCAGGGCTTCGCCGGACGCCGTTACCACGTGGCAGAACGTGTCGCTGCCCAGGCGCTCGCTGACGTCGGCGGTGACCTGCAACGTGCAGTCGCCGGTTTGTGCCAGCTCCAGGTGTTCCGGGCGGATGCCCAGGGTAACGGCGCCGCCGACGCTCAGGTTGGCGCCGCTCAATGGCAGGTTGATACGGGTGCCGGCGTCCAGCAGCACTTCGCAGCTCTGACGGTCGACGCCGGTGACCTTGCCCTTGAGGAAACCCATCTTCGGCGTGCCGAGGAAGCCGGCGACAAACAGGTTGGCCGGTTGGTGATAGAGCTCCAGCGGTGAGCCAACCTGTTCGACCTTGCCGCCGCTGAGCACCACCACCTTGTCGGCCAGGGTCATGGCTTCGACCTGGTCGTGGGTCACGTAGATCATGGTCGCTTGCAGTTCCTTGTGCAGCCGCGACAGTTCCAGGCGCATCTGCACCCGCAGGGCGGCGTCGAGGTTGGACAGCGGTTCGTCGAACAGGAAGATTTTCGGGTTGCGCACGATCGCCCGGCCGATGGCCACGCGCTGGCGCTGGCCGCCGGAGAGTTGCTTGGGCTTGCGCTCCAGCATCGGCCCGAGTTCAAGGATGCGCGCGGCGTCGTTGACCTTTTTCTCGACGTCGGCTTTGGGCACGCCGGCCAGGTCGAGGGCAAACGACATGTTTTTGCGCACGCTCATGTGCGGGTACAGGGCGTAGGTCTGGAACACCATCGCCAGGTCGCGCTTGGCCGGGCTGACTTCGGTGATGTCGCGGCCATCGAGTTCGATGGTGCCGCCGCTGACTTCTTCCAGGCCGGCGATCAGTCGCAGCAGGGTGGACTTGCCGCAGCCCGAGGGGCCGACGAAGACCACGAATTCCTTGTCGCGCACTTCCAGGTCGATGCCCTTGATGATGGAAAAGCCTTCGAAGCCTTTTTGCAGGTTTTTGATTTTCAGGTTGGCCATGGTGATGGGTCTCCGATTGTTGTTATTCAACTTGTGCCGGGCGCGCTTTTCGTAGGAGCTGGCTTGCCAGCGAAGGCGGCCGAAAGATCGATGCAAAATTTGCGGGCCTCTTCGCTGCAAGCCAGCTCCTACAGGGGATCGCGTTGGGTCAACCATCCATGTGTGAGATCGCGTTGGGCCGACGATCTTCATTTCACCGCGCCAAACGACAGGCCGCGGACCAGTTGTTTCTGGCTGATCCAGCCGAAGATCAGGATCGGTGCGCAGGCCAGGGTCGAGACTGCCGACAACTTCGCCCAGAACAGCCCTTCGGGGCTGGAGTACGAGGCGATCAGCGCGGTCAGCGGTGCGGCCTGGGACGAGGTCAGGTTCAGCGACCAGAAGGCTTCGTTCCAGCACAGGATCAGCGACAGCAGCACCGTGGAGGCCAGGCCGCCCTTGGCGATCGGCAGCAGCACCCGCACCATCTCTTGCCACAGGGTCGCGCCGTCCAGTCGCGCGGCTTCGAGGATGTCCTTGGGGATGTCCTTGAAGTAGGTGTAAATCATCCAGACCACGATCGGCAGGTTGATCAGGGTGTAGATCACGATCAGCGCGATGCGCGTATCGAGCAGGCCAAAACTCTTGGCCAGCAGGTAGATCGGCATCAGCACGCCCACCGGCGGCAGCATCTTGGTCGAGAGCATCCACAGCAGCGTGCCCTTGGTGCGCTGGGTTTCGTAGAACGCCATGGAGTAGGCGGCCGGCACCGCGATCAGCAGGCACAGGGCGGTGGCGCTGAACGAGATCACCACCGAGTTCCAGGCGAAGCTGAAGTAGTCGCTGCGCTCGTTGATGTGCAGGTAGTTCTCCAGGGTCGGGGTGAAGATGAACTGCGGCGGCGTGGCGAACGCATCGATTTCGCTCTTGAAGCTGGTCAGCACCATCCAGAAGATCGGGAAGAAAATCAGGATCGCGATGGCCCAGGCCAGGGTGCCCAGCAGCAGGCTTTGCAGACGACGGGATTGTTGAAGGGTCATGGCAATGGCCTCAGGCTTTGTCGGTCAGGTTTTTGCCGATCATCCGCACCAGGACGATGGCCGCGATGTTGGCGATCAGCACCGCGATCAGGCCGCCGGCGGAGGCCATGCCGACGTCGAACTGCACCAGCGCCTGGTTGTAGATCAGGTAGGCGAGGTTGGTCGAGGCGTAGCCGGGGCCGCCATTGGTGGTGGTGAAGATTTCGGCGAACACCGAGAGCAGGAAGATGGTTTCGATCATCACCACCACCGCGATCGGGCGGGCCAGGTGCGGCAGGGTCAGGTGCCAGAAAATCGCGATCGGACCGGCCCCATCGAGGCGCGCGGCTTCCTTCTGCTCCTGGTCGAGGGACTGCATGGCGGTCATCAGGATCAGGATCGCAAAGGGCAGCCATTGCCACGACACAATGATGATGATCGACAGCAGCGGGTAATGCGCCAGCCAGTCCACCGGCTGCGCGCCGAACAGTTTCCAGACGTAGGCGAGAATCCCCGACACCGGGTGGAAGATCAGGTTCTTCCAGATCAGCGCACCGACGGTGGGCATGATGAAGAACGGCGAGATCAGCAGCACCCGCACGATGCCGCGGCCGAGAAACTCGCTGGCCTCCAGCAAGGCACTGATCAACACGCCGAACACCACGCTGATCAGCAGCACGCTGCCCACCAGCAACAGGGTGTTGGTGGCGCCGGGCATGAACCCGGAATCGCTGAGGAAGTAGCTGAAGTTTTCCAGGCCGACGAACTGGTTTTCACCGGGGTAGAGCAGGTTGTAGCGGATCAGCGAAAAATACACGGTCATGCCCAGCGGCACGATCATCCACAGCAGCAACAGCGCCACCGAGGGGCTGACCAGGAACCAGCCGGGGTTGGCCAAGCGGCTTTTACGCACGGGTTGGGGGAGGTCGATATGAGCTTTGGCAGTTGAAGTATTCATGGCGATAACACCGATTAATGCAGACCTGTGAAGATCAAACTGTGGGAGCGAGCTTGCTCGCGAAAGCGGTATTGCAGTCGCTGAAGATGCTTCGGATTTACCGGCCTCATCGCGAGCCAGCTCGCTCCTACAAGGGGGCGGGGGTTATTTGGGATAACCGGCGCGCTTCATTTCACGTTCGGTGGTTGACTGGGCGGCGGTCAGGGCCTGGTCGACCGTGGTCTGGCCGATCAGCGCCGCGGAGAACAATTTGCCGACCTGGGTGCCCACCGCCTGGAATTCAGGAATGGTCACCAACTGAATGCCGATGTACGGCACCGGTTTGGCGCTCGGCTTGCTCGGGTCCGCCGCTTTCAGCGATTCCAGGGTTACCCTGGCGAATGGCGCAGCCTGCAGATAGGCCTCGCTGTAGGTCGAGGCCCGGGTGCCTGGCGGCACGTTGGCGATGCCGTCTTTTTCCGCGACCAACGCCCCGTACTCCTTGGAAGTGGCCCAGGCGCTGAAGGTTTTTGCGGCGTCCTTGGCCTTGGAACTGGTGGGAATCGCCAGCGCCCAGGAGTACAACCAGGCCGAGCCCTTGTCGGTGGTTTCGTGCGGTGCGTAGGTGAAGCCGACCTGTTCGCTGACCTTGCTCTGGCTCTTGTCGGTGACGAAGGAGCCGGCCACGCTGGCATCGACCCAGATTGCGCACTTGCCGCTGTTGAACAGCGCCAGGTTTTCGTTGAAACCGTTACTCGAAGCACCCGGCGGGCCGGATTTCTTCATGGTGTCGACGTAGAAATTCAGCGCGTTCTTCCATTCCGGACCGGTGAATTCCGGCTTCCACTGCTCATCGAACCAGCGTGCACCATAAGCATTGGCGACGGTGCTGATGAGCGCCATGTTCTCGCCCCAGCCGGCCTTGCCGCGCAGGCAGATGCCGTACTGTTCCTTGTCCTTGTTGGTGAGCTTGCTGGCGAACTCGCCGATCTGGGTCCAGGTCGGGCGTTCGGGCATGGTCAACCCGGCGTCCTTGAACAGGTCGGTGCGGTAATAGGTGATGGAGCTTTCGGCGTAGAACGGTAGGGCATAAAGCGTGCCCTTGACTGACAGGCCTTCGCGCACCGAAGGGAATACATCGTCGAGGGCGTAGCTGGCCGGCAAGTCCTTCATTGGCTCCAGCCAACCCTTGGCGCCCCAGAGGGCCGCTTCGTACATGCCGATGGTCAACACGTCGAACTGGCCACCCTGGGTGGCGATGTCGGTGGTCAGGCGCTGGCGCAGGACGTTTTCTTCCAGTACCACCCAATTGAGCTTGATGTCCGGATGCTCGGCCTCGAAGGTTTTCGAGAGCTTTTGCATGCGGATCATGTCGCTGTTGTTGACGGTGGCGATGGTCAGGGTCTGGGCGCCGAGGCTGACGCTGCTGAGGGTCATGCAGGTGAGGGCTAGCAGAGCTTTTACAGAAGGTTGCATCGTGCACTCCTTTTCTGCACCCGGCGGGTTGCAGAAGGACAGTTATTGTTTTTGTGTCTTCCTGGGGCGGGAAGAATGTGCACTGATTACAGCCTTCAATTGATGGCGTGACAAATCATCCGTCGCACTTGGATTGATACTATTTTGCACTAGAGTCGAGAGGGAGAGGTGCTGGGGGCGGCTTTGCGGCGGTTGAATAGCATTGGATTTGTACAGGTTTCGAGGGCCCCTTCGCTGGCAAGCCAGCGCCTACAGGGGAATGCGATCCCCTGTAGGCGCTGCCGGAGGCGGCGATCTTTTGATCTTTCTTTACCCCAGATTCTGCTCGGTCAACCGCTGCACAGCCAACTTGCGGTAATGCGACGGTGTCATGCCTTTGAGCTGCTGAAACCGTCGATTGAAATTGGAAATATTGTTGAACCCCGACTCGAAACACACATCGGTCACCGGTTTGTCACCGTCGGCCAATAGCTCGCAGGATTTACTGATGCGCAGGCGATTGACGAATTCGATGAAGCAACGCCCGGTGGCTTGTTTGAACACCCGGCTGAAGTAGGTCGGCTTCATGCCCAGGTGCTCGGCCACTTCCTCCAGCGACAGATCCCGGGCGTAGTGGGCGAAGATGTAATCCACCGCCCGGTTGGTGCGATCGATGTTGTGTTCGTCGGCCAACTGCGGCGTCGTGGCGCCGGAGAGCGTTTGGTAATCGTCGCAGGCCGCCAGCAGCTCCAGCAGAATGAAAAAGTGTCCGAGCCGGGTCACGCCCTTCGTGTCGGCGATACGCTGCATCAGGCCCATCGCCTGGCGGATGGTGCGTTTGCAGCGGAATTCGATGCCGTACTGCGCACGCTCCAGCAGCGGTGCCAGGCTCTTGAGCTCGGCGAACACCAGATGGCCGCTGTCGAACAATTCATCGGTAAAGTTGACCAGCATGTCGCGCTTGGGCACGACTTCGTCTTCGGCGACCTGGCTGATCCAGTTGTGGGGCAGGTTGGGGCCGGTGAGGAACAGCGATTCCGGATAGAAGTTGCCGATATAGTCGCCGATGAACACCTTGCCGGAGCTGGCGACGATCAGGTGCAGTTCGTATTCCTTGTGAAAATGCCAACGCACCAGCGGGCAGGGGAAGCCATGCTGGCGATAGATGATGGACAACCCGTTGTGGTCGTCCATCAGCTCG
Source organism: Pseudomonas sp. VI4.1 (assembly GCF_002029345.1). NCBI lineage: Bacteria > Pseudomonadati > Pseudomonadota > Gammaproteobacteria > Pseudomonadales > Pseudomonadaceae > Pseudomonas > Pseudomonas sp. VI4.1. Next base: position 111,247 of record NZ_MULM01000178.1, on the reverse strand, counting down.
TAGGAAGGGTCGGTAACTTTGGCAGTCCGGGTCATGTCAGCGTGCTTTGGTTGTTATCGCCCGCTGATCATGCCTCGTTCCAGCCCGTCAAGGCTACCCGGTGGTTCGCCCGGGCCGGCTATGTGCGATGCAAGGACTCGCCGTAAACCGCTTTCATGCTCGTGGCAATCCAGCAGTATTGGACAATCTCGGATTCATCAAAAAAATCAGTGCTGATGATGCTGCAGCGCGTGACCCAATCCCGGCTTTGGTGGAACCAGTCGTTGATGTAATGCTTGATGTCCTGAGGACCACCCAGAAAGCCATAACTGGTGGCCGACAAAGACCATAAACAGGGGGCGGAAGGTAGGCTTTGGAGTGTGCGGGAGATGTGCTTTTTCAGATCATCGGTATCCGTGAAGTGCTTGCCGCTCCACTTGTGCCATATGCGTGGCCAGAAGTAATGATCGTCCAGCTCTCGCAACAGCGGCGCGGCCAGCACCACCCTTCGTTTTGCACTCGCCTGTTTCAGTTCGCCCACCGTTAGCGTGGCATCCGCCGGCGGTATGATCCGCTCCCGGAGCTTGTCAATCAGTAAGTCATTGAGCTTTTTATAAGCGAAAGGCTTTTCACCGTCGCCTAGTTGGTGAAAATCGAGAACGATAAACTCATCCCGATTCTCATCGAGAAAGGTCGACACCGCATCGATCAGCTCCTCGAGGAGGCGATGGGACTGATAGCCATTGTGATGAAAGTAGAATATCGATTGGTCATGTCCTTCGGTGTAGCCGAGGCGGATATCGAAGGCTCGCGCGCCGTTGGCAAGTTGCCAGGCAAATGAATCGTTTTGACAGGTGGTCCAGTTGCCGATGACAACGTCGTAGTTTGGCGCCTTTTTGTCCATGCCCGAGTTGTGAGTACCGGGCCAGACGATATCGGACAGCTTCAGTCGGTTGATGTCGAGCGCCTTGCTCATCCAGGTTTTTTTATTCAGATTCCCTTCATTGGTCATTGTCGAGCCCTGTGGTGACTTCGCCCATCCATGGGGCGAAGTCGATCGATGGAAACCCGATCATAGAGGGCCGCGTCGGCAATACCAAACGCGTAACTATGTACAAAAATTATGTGACCTGACGGTTTTTCGCTTCAATCCATTGCGACATGTATTGAGTGCTCTTGTGCTGATGATGGCGCAGCATGCTACCGGTGAAGTTATCCCTTCTGATCGACGAGAGATGCTGCCGGCATTCGTTGATTCGGGCGATTAACGCAGGGCCATGACGGGTGCGCTGGTAACGACTGGCCAGCAGTTGCAACCCTTGCGCCTGTGCATCCAACCAGCGGGTCTTGTCTTTATAAAGTTGCACGGCGTTATCGGCGAACGCCTGGGCTGTCCGGGTCACCGCCCCTGGCCAGGGTTCCTCGCCGTGCATGGCTTCTGCGCCGATCGGCGTGGTGACATTCGGCGTACCGCAGAGCATGGCGTCAACGAGCTTGCCTTTAATGCCTGCCCCGAATCGCAACGGCGCCAGGCACACTCGCGCCGCCGACATGACCTGCAAGGCATCTTCTGCCCAGTTCATCACATGAAACCCCTGGGCGGCATTGTGCAGCGCAGTGGCTTTGGGCGGGGTATAGGCGCCGAAGATGTGCAACTGGGCACTCGGCAGCTGTTCGCGGATCAGCGGCCAAAGGCGGGTTTTCATCCAGAGCACCGCGTCCCAATTGGGTGCATGGCGAAAGTTGCCGATGCTGAGAAAGTGCGCCCGATCCTCGAAGGTCGCTGGCGGCGCACTCGGCAGGTCGACCATCAGCGGGCACCAATGCAACATGTTGCGCGGCACCGTGAATTGTTCCACCAGCAACTCGATTTCCACTTCGGAAATCATCAGGTTCAAGTCGCAACGATAAATCGCGGCGATCTCCCGTTTGGCCAGGTCGGTCTCGGCCATGAACTCGAACTCTGCACGCAGTGCCGGGGCGAACAGCTCACTGAAATCATCGGCGTCGTCACTCGCCTTCAGGCGCTCCTTGAGGCGTAGATGCCGGGCATCGCGCAGGCTTTGCAGGTCGGAGGTCTCAAGGACGCGCAAGGCATCCGGGCAGTGTTTTTCAACGCGCCAGCCAAATTGCTCTTCCATCATGAACCGGTCGAACAGCACCACATCGGGAGCCAGTTGGCTGATAAATGTGTCGAAACTGCTGTTGTTCAATTCGATCGGCACTTCACGAATGCCCAGCGCCGTCAGGTCTGCCCGGTGTTCGCCAGTGCCGGCGGGACTGCTGAAGGTGATGTCCCAGCCTTGCTCCAGGAACGACTCGAGAATTTGCATCATATGCCCGCCAGCCGCCGAAGAGCGGGGCTCGGGCCAGACGTAACCAATGACCAGGACGCTGGTTGCGCGGGGCTGACTCATGAATGGACATTCCTTGAAACGGGGGCAGGGGACGAAGTCGGGGGGCGATTAAACCACAGGCGATGGTAAACCCCGTTGCCCCCCCTCAGTGCAGATCAGGCGTTGTTGAGAATGCCTTTGACCTTGTCGCGCAGCTGGTCGATGGAGAACGGCTTGCCAATCACATGCATGCCCTCAGGCACCTCGATGCTTTCGGCATAGCCACTGGCGAACAGGATCGGCAGTTTGGGATGCAGCATCCGCGCCTGCGTGGCCAGTTCACGGCCATCCATCACCGGCAGGCCGACGTCGGTCATCATCAAGTCGATGTGCTGGTCTTCATCGTTGAGAAACTCCAGTGCCTGTTCGCTGCCATCGGCCTCGAGCACCTTGAACTCCAGTTCCTCCAGCACATCAACGATCAGCATGCGGACGATGGCATCGTCTTCGACGACAAGGATGATGGACGCATTGGAGGACATAGTGGGGTTCTCGAAGAGTGAAAGGGCGTTTGCCGTCGATCGAAATGGCCGGGCTCTAGCATGAGTAAGTGACGGATCCCGACAAGTTCCCGGCGCTGCTAAAAAAAGATAGTTACGTAAAGCCGGCAAGGATAACCGCTCCTTTGCGCTGGAGCAGCTGTTTGTAGGATTTTGCCGGAAAACCTGTCAGAAAGTTGGATCATCGTGGCGGTTTTGGGGCAAACTCCGTGGTTTTCAATAGATCGACAAGGCTTCCCCATGACCTCCGCGTCTTCGGTTGACGAGCAACGATTTCGTAAACTCCTGAGCCGCAACGTCAGCCTGCCGTTGGGTGTCGGCGTACTCAGTGCCGTGTTCTTCGTGTCACTGATCGCTTATCTGATGTCGGTGATCCAGTGGGTCGAGCACACCGACCGGGTGATCAATAACGCCAATGAATCGATAAAACTGACCGTCGATCTGGAGACCGGGATGCGCGGGTTCCTGCTCACCGGCGACGAGCAATTCCTCCAGCCCTACGAAACGGCGAAGCCACGGATCACAGTCGCCCTCGGGACCTTGCTCGAACTGACGGCGGATAACCCGGTGCAGACCGATCGCCTGCACCGGCTGCAGGCCTTGCAGGATGAATGGGCCGCTTACGCCACGACCATGATCGATTTGCAGCGCTCCCGCGGGGACTATCGCGGCGCGATCAAGGCCGGGCAGGGCAAACGCCTGACCGACGAGATCCGCAAACAATTCGAAGACGTGATCGACATGGAGCAGCAGTTGCGCACCGCGCGCAATGAGGAAGTACGGCGCACGACCATCTGGAGCATCAGCCTTTATATCGTGTTCATCGCCGGTATCAGTGCACTGCTGGCCTACATCGGCCGCCGGGATTTGCTCAACCTGGCCCAAAGCTACAGTGCCAACCTCGCCGCGCAACAGGCCAGCGCCCGTCGCCTGGAGCAGCAGGCCTGGCTGCGTAATGGCCAGACCGAACTGGCCGAGCAAGTGCTGGGGCAACTGTCACTCAATGTGCTCGGGCGTAACATTCTGCAGTTTTGCGCGCAGTACCTCGGTACGGCGGTGGCCGCTATTTATGTCCGTGAAGAGCACGGCGGTCTCAGGCGCGTTGCGTCTTATGGTTTCTCCCGGGAACAGGAAGCGCTTGAACAACAGATCCACAGTGGCGAAGGCATTGTCGGCCAGGTCGCGCAACAGGCTCGCCTGATCCGCCTCGACCACGTACCGAGTGGCTACTTCAAGGTCAGCTCCGGCCTTGGCGAAGGCTTGCCCCATAGCGTGCTGGTGGTGCCGACCAGTGACGATGACCGGGTCAATGGCGTGATCGAACTGGGTTTCCTGCGACCGCTCGACGACCGTGATGTCGAACTGCTTGAACTGATTGCCGGCAACATCGGCACCTCGATCGAAGCCGCGCGCTATCGTCAGCGTCTGCAGGAGGTGCTGGCTGAGACCCAGCAGCTCAACGAAGAGCTGCAGGTTCAGCAGGAAGAACTCAAGACCGCCAACGAAGAGTTGGAAGAGCAGTCGCGGATTCTCAAGGAGTCCCAGGCACACCTGGAAACCCAGCAGGTCGAGCTTGAACAAACCAATGAGCAACTCGCCGACCAGGCGCAGATCCTCGCCGATCAGCGCGACGCCATGGACCAGAAAAACACTGAGCTCAATCAGGCGCAGACCCAGCTCGAAGAGCGCGCCGAAGAGTTGCAGCGTTCGAGCAAGTACAAGTCCGAATTCCTCGCCAACATGTCCCATGAGTTGCGCACGCCGCTGAACAGTTCGTTGATCCTGGCCAAGTTGCTGGCGGAAAACCCCCAGGAAAACCTCAGCGCCGAGCAGGTCAAATTCGCCGAGTCGATCTACTCCGCCGGCAACGACTTGCTCAACCTGATCAACGATATTCTCGACATCTCCAAGGTCGAAGCCGGCAAACTCGAGGTGCGCCCGGAGAACACCAGCGTCGCGCGTCTGGTGGAGGGTTTGCGCGGGATGTTCCAGCCGCTGGCGGCAGACAAGAAACTGGACCTGCAAGTCGAATTGCAGCCGGGCGCGCCGACGATGATCTATACCGACCGCCAGCGCCTGGAGCAGGTCATCAAGAACCTGCTCTCCAACGCGGTGAAATTCACCGAAAAAGGCGCGGTCAGCCTGACAGTGGCCAACCAGCCTGGCGACGGTATCGCCTTTATCGTTCGCGACTCCGGGATCGGCATTGCCGCGGACCAGCAGGACAGTATTTTCGAAGCCTTCCGCCAGGCCGATGGCACCACCAACCGCCGCTACGGCGGCACTGGCCTGGGCCTGTCGATTTCCCGCGACCTGGCGGCGTTGCTCGGCGGCTCCATCAGCGTTACCAGCGAGCCGGGGCAGGGCAGTGTGTTTACCCTGGTCTTGCCCCGGCAATATGTTGAACCGGGGGATGAACCGGTCGAGCCGATGAAAGCCTCACCGGTGGCCATGACCCCGAGAGTCAAGCCCGCCGCGCCGGTGCCGCTGATCGCCGCCGTCGATATCCCGCGTTTCGACGACGATCGCGCAAAGGCGCCCTTCGCCACCCGATGTATCCTGGTGGTGGAGGATGAGCCGAACTTTGCGCACATCCTCTACGACCTGGCCCATGAGCTGGGTTATCAGTGCCTGGTGGCCCATGGGGCCGACGAAGGTTACGACCTGGCCAGGGAGTTCATCCCGGACGCCATCCTGCTGGACATGCGTCTGCCGGATCATTCCGGATTGACCGTCTTGCAACGACTGAAGGAACACGCGCAAACCCGGCACATTCCGGTGCATGTCATTTCTGTGGAAGATCGCGTCGAAGCCGCCATGCACATGGGCGCCATCGGGTATGCGGTCAAGCCGACCACCCGCGAAGAACTCAAGGACGTGTTTGCCCGCCTCGAAGCCAAGCTGACCCAGAAGGTCAAGCGTGTGCTGCTGGTTGAAGACGATGATGTGCAACGCGACAGCATTGCCCGGCTGATCGGCGACGATGACATCGAGATCACGGCCGTCGGCTTGGCGCAGGAAGCGCTGGGCCTGCTGCGCACCACGGTTTTCGACTGCATGATCATCGACCTGAAGCTGCCGGACATGCTCGGCAACGATCTGCTCAAGCGCATGTCCACCGAGGATATCTGCTCGTTCCCGCCGGTGATTGTCTACACCGGGCGCAACCTGACCCGGGACGAGGAAGCCGAACTGCGCAAGTATTCGCGCTCGATCATCATCAAGGGCGCGCGCTCGCCCGAGCGTCTACTGGATGAGGTCACACTCTTTCTGCACAAAGTCGAATCCGGGTTGTCCCATGAACGGCAGAGGATGCTCAAGACCGCGCGCAGCCGCGACAAAGTCTTCGAGGGCCGCAAAGTGCTGCTGGTGGACGACGATGTACGCAACATCTTCGCCCTGACCAGTGCGCTGGAACACAAGGGTGCGGTCGTGGTCATTGGCCGCAACGGCCGTGAGGCGATTGAACGCTTGAATGAAATCGAGGACATCGATCTGGTGTTGATGGATGTGATGATGCCGGAGATGGACGGCTTCGAAGCCACCAGCCTGATCCGCAAGGACCCGCGCTGGCGCAAGCTGCCGATCATTGCGGTGACGGCCAAGGCCATGAAGGACGATCAGGAGCGCTGTTTGCAGGCCGGCTCCAACGATTACCTGGCCAAGCCCATTGACCTGGATCGCCTGTTTTCGTTGATTCGCGTGTGGTTACCGAAGATGGAACGCATTTAGTGGAAAGCATTTATTCCGGGCAGCGAAATAGCGAAATCGAATTGCGCTTGCTGATCGAGGCGATTTACCTCAAGTACAGCTACGACTTTCGCGATTATTCCGGTGCGTCGATCAAGCGTCGCGTCCACCACGCGTTGGGCCAGTTCGAGTGCGCCACCATTTCGGCGTTGCAGGAGAAGGTGCTCCACGACCCGACAGCGTTCATGCAATTGCTGCAATTGCTGACGATTCCGGTCAGTGAAATGTTCCGCGATCCCTCGCACTTCCTTGCCATTCGCCAGGAAGTGGTCCCGCTGCTCAAGACCTATCCGTCGATCAAGATCTGGATCGCCGGTTGCAGTACCGGCGAAGAAGTCTATTCGATGGCGATACTGCTGCGCGAAGAAGGCTTGCTCGATCGCACCATCATCTATGCCACCGACATCAACCCGCGTTCGCTGGACAAAGCCAAGCAAGGGATTTTCTCCATGGAAAATGTCCGCGCCTACACTCATAACTACCAGCAGGCAGGTGGCCAGCGTTCCTTCGCCGACTACTACACGGCGGCCTACGGCTACGCCATTTTCGACAAGACGCTGTGTGACAACGTGACCTTCGCCGACCACAGCCTGGCAACCGACAGTGTCTTCTCAGAAACTCAATTAATTTCATGTCGTAATGTATTGATTTATTTTAATAAAAAACTTCAGGATCGCGCTTTCGGTTTGTTCCACGACTCCCTTTGCCATCGAGGATTTCTGGTGCTGGGCAGCAAGGAAACCCCGGAGTTCTCGGGCTACGGCAGCCAGTTCCAACCCCTGATCAAACAAGAACGGATCTACCGCAAATCATGAACAGCGCAAAGGAATTGCCTTGTATAGAAGCTATTGTGATCGGCGCCTCGGCAGGCGGCGTGGAGGCGTTGCTTACGCTCCTCGGCCCGCTGCGCAAAGGCTTCGGCCTGCCGATCATGGTGGTGCTGCACCTGCCTGAAACAGGACGCAGCCAGCTCGCCGAAGTCTTCGCGCGAAGGGTGTCCCTGCCGGTGCTGGAAGCCCGCGACAAGACGCGGGTCGAAGCCGGCACCCTGTATTTCGCCGGGCCTGGGTATCACTTGTCGGTCGAGCAGGACCGCAGCTTTTCCCTGAGCCTGGAAGACCGCGTGCATTATTCGCGGCCCGCGATCGATTACCTGTTCGAGTCGGCTGCCGATGCATATGGCCCGGCGCTGGCCGCGGTGTTGCTGACCGGCGCCAACCGCGACGGCGCGCGCGGCCTGGCCCAGGTCAAGCAGCGTGGCGGCCTGACCATCGTGCAGGATCCGGCCGAAGCCCAGGTCGCGATCATGCCCCTGGCCGCGCTGGATACCGTTGCGCCAGACCACATCCTTCCCCTGCGCGGCATCGGCCGTCTGCTTGTCGAGCTGGAACGAATAGCATGCTAAGTAACATCCAAGCCAAACTGCTGATCGTCGACGATCTTCCGGAAAACCTGTTGGCGCTCGAAGCGTTGATCAAGCGTGAAGACCGTATCGTCTACAAAGCCTTGTCCGCTGACGAAGCCTTGTCCCTGCTGCTGCAACACGAATTCGCCATGGCCATTCTCGACGTGCAGATGCCCGGCATGAACGGTTTCGAACTGGCCGAGCTGATGCGTGGCACGGAAAAGACCCGAAACATTCCTATCGTGTTTGTCAGCGCTGCCGGCCGCGAGCTGAATTACGCATTCAAGGGCTACGAAAGCGGTGCGGTGGACTTCCTCTACAAGCCGCTGGATATCCACGCGGTGAAGAGCAAGGTCAATGTGTTCGTCGAACTGTTCCGCCAGAGCAAGGCGATGAAACAACAGGTCGAAGCGCTGGAGCAAAGCCGGCGCGAACAGGAAGCGCTGCTTCAACAGTTACAGAGCACCCAGCTCGAACTGGAGCAGGCGGTGCGCATGCGCGATGATTTCATGTCGATCGTCGCTCATGAAGTCCGCACGCCGCTCAATGGGCTGATTCTCGAAACCCAGCTGCGCAAGATGCACCTGGCCCGGGATAACGCCGCCGCGTTCACCCTGGAAAAGATGCACGCGATGGTCGATCGCGACGAACGGCAGATCAAAAGCCTGATCCGACTGATCGAAGACATGCTTGATGTGTCGCGAATTCGCACCGGCAAACTGTCGATCCGGCCGACGCGCTTCGACTTGTCGGCGCTGGTTGGAGATTTGTTACAGAACTTTGCTCCGCAGATCGAAGCCGCCGAGTCCTCCGTCACCCTGCACGCCGGGCATCCGGTGGTGGGTAACTGGGACGAGTTTCGCATCGAACAGGTCATTTCCAATTTGTTGACCAACGCTTTACGTTACGGCGCCAAGAGTCCGATCACCGTGAGGGTGTACAGTGAGAGCGGCCAGGCGCTGGTCGAGGTGCAGGATCTGGGAATCGGTATTGGTGAAGAAAACCAGAAGCGCATTTTCCAGCAGTTCGAGCGGGTTTCGGCCAAGCACGCCGTCGCCGGGTTGGGCCTGGGGTTGTTTATTTCAGAACAGATTGTGACCGCCCATGGCGGTTCAATTACCGTCGAGAGCCGGATTGGCGAAGGCGCCTTGTTTCGCGTTTGTCTGCCGCTGTAGGAAAACAGCCAGTTAAACGCAACCTCTGATCGACCCCACGGTCGTATCAGCAGCTATTGACCGAACAAAGGCTTCCCATGAGTGAAGATGCACAAGACGTCGTACTGATCGTCGAAGATGACCCCTCGATATTGATGGTGCTATCGGCCTATCTGTCGGGTGAGGGCTACCGGGTATTGCAGGCCGAAAACGGCGAGCAGGCCTTTGAAATCCTGGCGAGCAAGCCGCATCTGGACATGATGATCACAGACTTCCGCCTGCCTGGCGGGATCTCGGGCGTACAGATCGCCGAACCCGCGGTGAAACTGCGACCGGAGCTGAAGGTGATTTTCATCAGCGGCTATCCGCAGGAAATCCGCGAGACCGACAGCCCGATCACGCGAAAGGCGCCAATCCTGGCCAAGCCGTTCGACCTGGATGTGTTGCAGGAGCTGATGCAGCAGATGCTGTCGTAGGAGCGAGCTCGCTCGCGATGGTCGTTAACGATAACGCGTGTTTGCTGGATGACACGCGGTGCTCTGGAATCCATCGCGAGCAAGCTCGCTCCTACAGGGGAGGGCATTCAGTTCTGGATCATCTCCCGCACCTTCGCCGTCAACAGGTCGAAGGTGAACGGCTTGGTGATCATCTGCATGCCCGGGTCCAGGAAGCCGCCACGCACCGCGGCGTGTTCGGCGTAGCCGGTGATGAATAGCACCTTGAGTTCAGGCCGGTATTGCCGGCCGATTTCTGCCAGCTGCCGGCCATTCATGCCGGGTAGGCCGACATCGCTGATCATCAGATCGATCCGTTGCGCCGAATCCAGAATCGGTACCGCACTGTCGGCATCACCGGCCTCGACAAACGCATAACCCAGGTCGCTCAACACGGTACTGACCAACACCCGCACCGCCGGGTCGTCTTCGACGATCAACACCGTTTCGCCGTGTTGCGCGAACGGAGCATGCTGGACGTCATTTAGAACGTCCCCGGGCAGGTCACCCCCGAACCGCGGCAGGAACAAACTCACCGTGGTGCCACTGCCCACTGCGCTCTGAATGGCGACGTGGCCGCGCGATTGTTTGCTGAAACCATAAATCATCGATAACCCGAGGCCTGTGCCCTGGCCGATCGGCTTGGTGGTAAAGAACGGGTCGAAGGCTCGGTTGATAGTGCTTTGCGGCATGCCACAGCCGGTGTCGGTGACGCTCAGCATCACGTAGTCGCCCGGGTCGAGGTTGCTGTGGGCTTGGGTGAAGCTTTGGTCCAGATGGCGATTGCGGGTCTTCACCACCAGTTGGCCACCACCGGGCATGGCGTCCCGTGCATTGATCACCAGGTTGAGCAGGGCACTTTCCAGTTGATTGGGGTCGGCTTCGGCCACCCACAGTTGCTCGCTCAGTTGCATGTCCAGCTGAATGCTTTCGTTGATACTGCGCTGCAGCAACTCGCCCATGGACACCACCAGGCTGTTCATCTGCACCGGTTTTGAATCCAGCGACTGGCGCCGGGAGAAGGCCAGCAGGCGATGGGTCAGGCCGGCCGCGCGGTTGGCCGAGGTCACCCCCAGGTCGATCAGGCTGTCCAGGTCGTCGGTGCGGCCACGGGCCAGGCGCCGGCGTAATAACTCCAGGCTGCCGATGATGCCGGTCAGCATGTTGTTGAAGTCATGGGCGATGCCGCCGGTGAGCTGGCCGACCGCTTCCATTTTCTGTGATTGGCGCAGGGCTTCTTCGTTGTGGCGCAGCTGTGCGGTGCGTTCCTCGACCTGCTGTTCAAGCGTTTCGAGGGTGTTCTGCAACCGCAACTCGCTTTGACTCAGATCGATCAGCCGATCCCTGGCTTCGTACTGTCGTCGCCGCCCGCGCAACGCGGTCGTCACCAGGCTGATCAGGGTCACGGGATGAAAAGGCCGTTCAAGAAAGGTGACATTGCCCAGTTGCGGACCGAATCGCGACGCGGGGTTCTGTTCCGGACCGCCATGATAGGTCAGCAACACAATCGGCAAGTCCGACCAGGCCGGCTGTTGCTCGATCAGGCCGAACAGCGGTTCAAGATCACTGCCCAGCAACGCCTCCGACGAGATCAGCAGCAAGCCTGCGCCTCGCGTCAACTCGCGGCAAAGGCCCCCCAGATCGCGCGTGATGACGCCGTCGTAACCCGCTTCATTGAGCATCATCAGGGCAATCTGGCTGTCGCGTCCCAGCGGCGCGAGAATGATCGCGCGCTCGGACATTGCTTCCAGGGACCGTCACCGGGCTCTCGTCCCCGAGCAACGGATTGCTCGCGCCCATATAAGTGGGCACCCCGCGCAGTACGCCCTGGAACGCGTCCAGCGGTTCGCCGATGGTCATGCCCAGGCCGCTGATGCGGTATTCACGAATGGTCGATTCATGGCTGCCAGTACGTTTCTTGATGATCGAAATCGCCCGGCGCACCTTGCCCAGTGCTTCAAAATAACGCAACAGGATCACCGTATCGGCCAGGTAGGTAATGTCCACGGGGGCCTGCATGTCGCCGACCAGTCCGTGCTGGGCGACGGTCATGAAAGTCGCGGCGCCCCGGCGATTGAGGTACAGCAGCAACTCGTGCATGTGCAGCACCAGGGCGTTTTCTTCCGGCATCGCCGCCTGATAGCCATTGATGCTGTCGATCACCACGGTCTTGATATCACGCTGGTCGACGCAACGACGAACCCGGTGCGAAAACTCGCCGGGGGACAATTCGGCTGCATCCACTTGTTCGATCAACAGGTTGCCGGTGTCTTGCAGGGCTTTTAAATCGATGCCCATGTTCTTCATGCGTTCGAACAGCAACCCCAGTTCTTCATCAAAAATGAACAACGCGGCTTTCTCGCCCCGGGCCACGGCCGCCGCGGCGAAGATCATCGAGATCAGCGATTTGCCGGTACCGGCCGGGCCGAGGATCAAGGTGCTGGACCCGGTCTCGATGCCGCCGCCGAGCAGGGCATCCATTTCCTTGATACCGCTGGTCAATTGCTGACGGGTGTACACGCCGCGATGCTCGGCGGCCACCAGCCGTGGGAACACGTGGACGCCATCGCCCATGATGGTGAAGTCGTGGAAGCCGCCACGGTATTTCTGGCCGCGATACTTGACCACGCGGATCCGCCGGCGCTCGGCGCCATAGTTGGGGGTCAGTTCTTCCAGGCGAATCACGCCGTGGGCGACACTGTGCACGGTCTTGTCGAGGGACTCGGTGGTCAGGTCGTCGAGCAACACCACCGTGGCGTCATAGCGCACGAAGTAGTGTTTGATCGCGAGGATCTGGCGCCGGTAGCGCAGGGAGCTTTGGGCCAGCAGGCGGATCTCGGACAGGCTGTCGAGTACCACGCGAGTCGGCTTGACCCGCTGGACCACTTCGAAAATCTGCTTGGTGGCTTCGCCCAGTTCCAGGTCGGAGGAGTACAGCAGGCTTTGCTGATGTTCGGCATTGAGCAGGCTTTCCGGGGGTGTCAGCTCGAAGATGTGGATGTTTTCATCCAGCTCCCAGCCATGGGACAACGCACCCTGGCGCAGTTCGCGCTCGGTTTCCGACAAGGTGATGTACAACGAGCGCTCGCCGGCTCGCGCGCCGGCCAACAGAAAATGCAGGGCGACCGTGGTTTTACCAGTGCCGGGTTCACCTTCGAGCAAAAACACATGGCCACGGGACAATCCGCCGGCCAGGATGTCATCCAGACCTTCGATGCCGGTGGCGGCTTTTGCACTGAACAACTCGTTAGATGTAGACAAAAAATGCCCTCTCAAGATCAGGGGAAACGAGGCAGCAGGCCTGAAGAGCCTGAATGGACTGCCTGATCACTTGACCTTTGGCCGCGACGAGCGTTCAACACTTTTTGCCGGGGTTGGCCACAGGATTTGGGTACGCCCCGATCCCCTGTAGGCGCTGGCTTGCCAGCGAAGGGGCCGTGTCAGTCGACATCGATGCCGGATGTCAGTCCGCTTTCGCTGGCAAGCCAGCTCCTGCATTGGATCTCTGCCGGACACGGGATTTGGGTACGCCCTAAAGCCCCTGCTGCAACGCCGGGTCGTCGGGATTGAGCTGTTCCAGTTGCGCCAGCAGTATCTGCACGTTCTGCAGTTGTCCGCTTTCCTTCCAGTAATTGATCAGCAGCACCCGGGCCCTGCGATCGGCTGGGTGGCGCTGGACGATTTCCTGCAGCTGTTTCTGCGCCGCTTCCAGCTCCAGTTCGCCGTGCAGCGTGGTGGCCAGGTCGTAGCGGTAATCCTTGTTGTCCGGCTCCAGCTCCACCGCCTTGGACAGGCCGAGCAGGGCGAACTCGCTTTGACCGTGATGCAGCAGCCAGAGCCCCAGGGCATGTTGCAGGTAGGCCGAATCGGGTTGCGCCTTCAACTGTTTGGCCAATAGCAGCCGGGCGGCTTCGCTCTGGCCCTGTTTGTCGAGCACTTCAATTTGCATCACCAGCGCGGGCAGGTTGCCGGGGGCAAGACGCAAGACGTTCTCCAGTGCCTGTTGCGCTTGTTGCAATTGGCCATTGTGCAGGTGCAGCCGAGCCAGTTGGTAGCGGTTGTCGGCGCTTTCGGGCTGACTTTTCAGGTCCTGCTCCCAGGCGTCGATGGCTTGCTCCAACGGCCCGAAATACAAACCGAGATCGTCTGGCGAAAGCCCCAGCAAGGCGTTCACGGCGGTGTAGCGCACGCGCTGATCGCTATCTTCGAGCAGCGGGCCCAGCAACAGGCTGCGCTGGCCGTTGGGCACCAGGGCGCTGATGCTGTCGATCGCCGCAACGCGCACGTCCGGCGATTCATGTTGCAAGTCCGCAGTCGCCAGTTTCAGCGCGACGGAGCTGGGGTAGTTGGGCAGTTCGGCATGCAGCCAGATACGTCGTTTCGGTGAAAGGTCCGGGCGTGCCAATTGCTGGTAGAGCACCCGCGCCGCACCTGGTTGACCCGCGCGCGCCTGGTCGAGCGCTTCGGTGTAGCCGCGCTTGATCGCTGCCGGCACCTCGGGTGCGGTGCTGCGCAGGAAAAACCAGGCAAGGCCGATGGCGAACAGGGCGCAGAGGCTGATGATCAGGTAGCGGCGGGACTGGGGCATGCAGGGATCCGGGAGCTGGAAAAAGCTGTCGCAGAGCCGCCAGCTTCGGTCAGGCGGGGCCGTGAGTCAAATCCTGACGCCAACATCCTGACTGAAACCTGTCGAGGCAACACAGCAATGACTACGCTTGCTGGAGACGACCCGACGGGCATTCCCATGCAAGCGCTGCTTTTATATTTCAAGGCGATGCTCAACCCCGGCCGCGGAGTGCTGTTGTTCGCCTTGCGGACGATCGCCGCCGGGCTGTTGACCCTGTACCTGGCCTTCCTGTTCGACCTCGACCAGCCCAAGTGGTCGATCATGGCCGTGGTCATCGTCAGCCAGCCATTGGGTGGCATGGCCCTGGCCCGCAGTTTCGGCCAGGTCATCGGCACCACGCTCGGAGCGGTCGTGGCGGTGTTGATCATGGGGATCTTTCCCCAGGCGCCGTTGCCTTTCATCCTCACCCTGGCCCTGTGGCTGGCGCTGTGTACCGCCGGCGGCACCTTGTATCGCTACACCAGTTCCCAGGCGTTTGTGTTGAGTGGCTACACGGCGGTGATCGTGGCGCTGCTGGCGGTGCCTGATCAGGCTGGCACCTTCATGCTGGCCGTGACCCGAGTGACCGAAACACTGTTGGCGGTGGCGTGCGTGTGCGTGGTCAGCCTGCTCACGGCACGACCGGAAGCCGTGGCCCGGGACTATTTCGCCCGGATCGATCAAGTGATCAAGCTGCTCGCGACCCATGCGGCCGCCGTCATTCGCACCGAAGAAAGCGAGGCCGACTTCCGCCAGCGGCAAATGACGCTGTTAGGCGAGATCAGTGCCCTTGAAGGGGTACGGCGGCATTTGTACTTCGATGCGCCACGCCTGCGCAGCGCCAATGGTCTGGTGCAGTTGCTCGGCAATCAATTGGTGCTGCTGACGTCACGGCTGATGGCATTGCGTCACCAGCGGGAGCTGTTGCTCGAACGCTGGAAAGGGGCGCTGCCCGTCGACTCCCAGCGCTTGCTGGCCGAAGAACTGGTGTTCCTGGACGAAGTGGCCCGGCAGGGGCGCTCGTTATCGGCCGAGGCTCGCCACTCTTTCGCCGCGCTGCAAAAACGCTTCGATGAACTGGCCTACCGGTCTGAACGACTGACCGAGACGATGCCGGCCACGTTGCGCTCCCTGGCGTGGTCGCTGCGTTGGGAACAGGCACGGATGTTGGAGCAGCTGAATCAGATTCTGGACCTGAGCGACGCGATTCAGGAGGGGCGTGAAGCCAGTTGCGTGTTCCGCGGCCAGGACAATCCATTGCACCTGGATTTCACCCTGGCGGCGATGAACGCGACGCGGGCTTTTTGCGCGCTGGTGGTGGCCGGTCTGATCTGGATCGAGACCGCCTGGGACGGGGCGAGGGGCGGGATGATCGTGGTAGGGGTCCTGTGTTCCTTGATGGCGACTTTTCCGCGGCCGTTGCTGGCCGCCCAGAGTTTTGCCAGAGGGCTGGCCCTGGCGCTGGTGGTATCGGCGCTCTATCAGTTCATGCTGGTGCCCATGATCAGTGACTTCGAGCTGCTGGCCTTGCTGTTGGCACCGTTGTTGTATGCCGTCGCGGTGGGATTGGCCAGTCCGGCCACCACGGGCACGGGCATTGGTCTTGGCCTGTTGACGTTTCTGTTGCTGGGGCCGCAAAACACAGGGACAGGCCAGAACACCGCGATCCTGTGGTTCGAATTTGCCGGCGCCTATGTCTACGCCGTCACGCTGGCGTTGGGTGTCTACGTCCTGATCTTCCCGTTCAGGCCCGATGTGCGGATGCGCCGGCTGTTCACCGAGAACCGCGAGCAGGTCTACGCTTTGCTGAAGACGCCAGCCACCGGCGAGCAGCAATTTGCCTTTGAGAGTCGCATGGTCGATCGCCTGACCATGATGTTGGGACTGCTGCCGGCGACCCGTGACAAACAGTCCGGCGCGTTGTTCGAAGTCAGCCTCGGGTGCATGGCACTGGGTGTCGCCTTGAACCAGCTCAGGCAACAGGGGCAAAGCAACACGCTGCTCAGTACCGATCAGCAGCAGCGTTTGCTGGCAGCCGTGCGTGCAATGGGACGATGGGTCGCCGGACGCCCCGGAATAGACCTTGGGCAGTTGCTGGACACCTTGCGTGTCCTGGGCGATGAAATGGACGAACTGCATACAGACGTGCATGAGCACCTGTGGTCGGTATTCAGGATGCGCGTGGCGCTGCTGATCGTGGTGTCGTTTCTGCAGCGATACCTCGACTATTTTCAACCCTCGGAGGTGGAAGGAGTACCCGCCCTTGCCCATTGATCTGGAAGTAGGTGGCGTCTACTTGCCACCGATCGCCCAGGCCTTGCTGCTGGCCTTGCCGATTTTCCTGCTGTTGGACTGGACCTTGCGTCGCCTGGGCGTGCTGCGTTTCGTCTGGCATGAAGCCTTGTTCGAAGGCGCGTTGTACGCCTGCGTTTGCGCGACGCTGATTCTGCTGATGGGAGCCTGACGCATTGAAGAAGATTATGCCCCGACTGGTGACGGCGGCGGTGGTAGTGCTGGCCTTTGTGCTCGGCTGGTTCGCCTGGGAACATTACACCCGCGCGCCCTGGACCCGGGATGCGCGGGTGCGCGCCGATGTGGTGACGTTATCGGCGGACGTCGCGGGTCGCATCGTCAGCCTCGCGGTCCACGACAATCAACATGTACAGAAGGGGCAGTTACTGCTGGAGATCGACCCGGCGCGCTACGTCCTGGCGGTGGAGCACGCCAGGCGCTCGGTGGAAGTGGCGAAGGCGGCGCTGGGTCAATCCGAAGCGACGATAGTCTCCAGCGGCGCACTGCTCAGGCAGCGCCAGAGCGAAGAGCGCCGGCGTCGCACCCTCAAGGAACGCGCCGCCATCTCTGGCGAGGAATGGGAGAAATCCAGCACGGACGTGGCCGTGGCGCAGGCCGAGTTGCTGCGCAACCAGGCCATCCTGGGTCTGGCCCAGGCCAACGTGCAACTGGCCATCGCGGCATTGACCCAGGCGGAACTGGATTTGCAGCGCACCCGGGTCGAAGCGCCTGTCACCGGGTACGTCACCAACCTGCTGACCCGCCAGGGCGACTATGCCAGCGCCGGCGGGGCGCTGTTGGCGCTGGTGGACAGCGACTCGTTTTATGTCAGTGGCTACTTTGAAGAAACCAAGTTGCCGCGGATCGAGGAGGGCGACCGGGTCCGGATCGAATTGATGAGCGGGGAAACCTTCGGCGGCACGGTGAAAAGCATTGCCTTCGCCATCGCCGACAGGGAAAACCTGCCCGGCGGCCGCCTGCTGGCCAACATCAATCCCAGCTACACCTGGGTCAAACTGGCGCAGCGGGTGCCGGTGCGGATACAGATCGATGCCGACTATGCGGGCAAACACCGCCTGCGCGCCGGAACCACGGCCACTGTCACTGTCCAGGAACACCAACAATAACGCGGCCACCCACGCCCCCCTGTAGGAGCTGGCTTGCCAGCGAAGGCGCCCTCAAGGTCAACGCAAAACTACGAGGTTGATGCAAGATTCAGGATCGATGCAAGACTTCGAGGTTGATGCAAGATTCAAGATCGATGCAAGACTTCGAGGTTGATGCAAGATTCAAGGGCCTCTTCGCTGGCAAGCCAGCTCCTACAGGGGGGGTATGGGCAAATTTTGGGCAAAAAAAACCCCGCGACCGAATGAGGCGCGGGGCAAAAAATCTGGTTGGTTGCGGCCAACCAAAGGAGCTCGTTGAAACCTTACTGGCTGGCGACCGTCTCCGGTTGCCAGCCACCGCCCAGTGCCTTGTAGATCGCGACAATGCCGCGATACAGATCGACTTCGGCCTGGGCCTGGGTATCTTCCGCGGCCAGGCGCTCACGCTGGGCATCGAGC
Organism: Pseudomonas sp. VI4.1; assembly: GCF_002029345.1. Taxonomy (NCBI): domain Bacteria; kingdom Pseudomonadati; phylum Pseudomonadota; class Gammaproteobacteria; order Pseudomonadales; family Pseudomonadaceae; genus Pseudomonas; species Pseudomonas sp. VI4.1. Next base: position 93,106 of record NZ_MULM01000178.1, on the reverse strand, counting down.
AGGACGAGGAAGTCCGCCGTGCCTTCGCGGTAGCGGATTTGTGCGAGGTCGGCCGCGGCGCGGCTTGATTCACTCTGGCGAATCAGCGAAATCAGGCGTTGCTGGCGCTTGCCGTAGTCGCTGAAGGCGTTTTCCGATTCTTCCAGGGCCAGCAGCACTTGCTGTTCGTAAGTGGCCAGGGCGCCTTCGGCTTCGGCATCGGCGCCGGCGCAAACGGGCGCGCACGCTGCCCAGGTCGAACGCCGCCCAGGTGATGCTCGGGCCCAGCGCCCAGGCGTTGGCCGCCGAGGAACCGATCTGCGAGCCGCGCCCGGCGGTGAAACCGAGGAAGCCGCTGAGGCTGACCCGCGGGAACAAGTCAGCCTTGGCCACGCCGATACGGGCCGTGGCGGAAGCCAGCTTGCGTTCGGCACCTGGAGAATGTCCGGACGACGTTGCACAGTTCACCCGGATCGCCGATTGGCAGGGCCTTGGCAATCGCCGGCAGGTCCTTGGGACTGAGGTCCACCGTCAATTTGTCCGGCCGCTCACCCAGCAGGGTGGCAATGCGGTTTTTCTGCCGGACCTGTTCCGCCTGCAGTTGCGGCACGCTGGCTTCCACAGACGCCAGGCGCGCATCGGCACGGACCACATCGAGCTGATCGCCGACGCCGGCATCACGCAGGCTTTCGGTGATCTTGCGCGATTCCTGCTGGTTGTTCAGGTTAGCCAGGGCAATTTTTTCGCGCAGTTGCGCACCGCGCAGTTGACCGTAGGCGTCCACCAGTTCGGCAATCATGCTGACTTGCAGCTGATACAGGTCGGCTTCGGCAGCCTGTTGTTCGGCGTCACTGGATTCCAGATTGCGCTGGATGCGCCCGAACAGGTCCAGCTCCCAGGCCATGTCCAGCCCCAGGTCATAGCGCTCGCTGTTGACCCGGTCGGTGGTCTGGCCCGGAATCTGCCCCTTGCCCAGGTTACTGCTGGCGCGGCTGGTGATGGTCGGCATTGCGTCATTGCTGGCGTCGTCGCGGATCGCCCGTGCCGCTTTCCAGCGGGCGAAGGCGACTCGCAGATCACGGTTGCCTTGCAGCGATTGCGTCACCAACCGGTTGAGGGTCGGGTCTTCGAATTGCTGCCACCAGATGCCTTCGAAACGGGCGCGGTCGAAGTTCTTCTGCCCGGCGGCGCCATCGGTAGCGTGAGTGATGTTGGCCGGCTCGGTGGCCGGGGTCTGGTAGTCCGGGCCGACCGCACAGGCAGTCAGGGCCAGCACCAGCAGGCTCGGCAGAAAGGCTTTCAGGCTCATTGTTGCGCCTCCAGTTTCAGGGCTCTGGCCGCTTTGCGCTGCTCGCCGCGCTCGACGAAATTACGGATCAACACGTAGAACACCGGCGTCAGCAACAGACCGAAGAAGGTCACCCCGAGCATCCCGGAGAACACCGCCACACCCATGGCGTGACGCATTTCGGCACCGGCGCCGCTGGAGAACACCAGGGGCACAACCCCCATGATGAACGCGAAGGAGGTCATCAGGATCGGCCGCAGACGCAGGCGGCACGCTTCGAGCACCGCCGCCAGCGGGCTCATGCCTTCGTCCTGCTGTTTGTCCTTGGCGAACTCGACGATCAGGATCGCGTTCTTGCAGGCAAGTCCCACCAAAACAATCAAGCCGATCTGGGTGAAGATGTTGTTATCGCCTCCCGAAGCAATCACCCCGGTGATGGCCGACAGCAGGGTCATCGGCACGATCAGGATCACCGCCAGTGGCAGGCTCCAGCTTTCGTACTGTGCCGCGAGCACCAGGAACGCCAGCAATACGCAGAGCGGGAACACGAACAGCGCGGTGTTGCCGGACAGAATCTGCTGGTAGGTCAGGTCGGTCCATTCGTAGGTCATGCCGTTCGGCAGTTCTTCCTTGAGCAATTTCTCGATGGCTTTTTCGGCCTGGCCGGAGCTGTAGCCGGGAGCTGCCGCACCGTTGATTTCAGCGGTGATGAAGCCGTTGTAGTGCATCACGCGGTCCGGGCCCGAGGTGTCGCTGACCTTGATGAAGGTCGCCAGCGGGATCATCTCGCCTTTGTTGTTACGCACTTTCAGCTGACCGATCTGGTCGGGTTCGAGACGGAACTGCTGCTCGGCCTGAACGTTGACCTGGTAGGTACGACCGAAGCGGTTGAAGTCGTTGGCATACAGCGAACCCAGGTAGATCTGCAGGGTGTCGAAGATGTCGCTGACGGCCACGCCGTGGGTCTTGGCCTTTTCCCGGTCGATCGCCGCATCGACTTGTGGCACGTTCACCGTATAGCTGGTGAACAGGCCGGCCAGTTCCGGCACGTTGTGGCTTTTGTTGATGATGTTCATGGTTTCTTTGTACAGCTCGTCGTAGCCCAGGTTACCCCGGTCTTCGATCTGCAGACGGAAACCACCGATGGTGCCCAGGCCCTGTACCGGCGGCGGTGGGAAGATCGCCATGTAGGCTTCCTGAATCCCGGCGAACTGGCCGTTCAACGCACCGGCAATCGCCCCGGCGGACATGCTCGGGTCTTTGCGCTCGTCGAACGGTTTCAGGGTGACGAACACGATGCCGGCATTAGGGCTGTTGGTGAACCCGTTGATCGACAGGCCAGGGAAGGCCACCGCACTTTCCACGCCAGGCTGTTTCAGGGCCAGGTCGGACATGCGCTTGATCACGTCTTCGGTGCGATCCAGGCTCGAGGCGTCCGGCAGTTGCGCGAAGGCCACCAGGTACTGCTTGTCCTGGCCGGGGACGAAACCGGTCGGGGTGTTGGCGAAACCGAAGAACGTCAGCACCATCAGGCCTGCGTACACCAGCAGGGCGATGCCGCTGCTGCGGATGACCCGGCCTACCGCGCCGACATAACTGTGGCTGGCCTTGTCGAAGAAGCGGTTGAACGGACGGAACAACCAGCCACCGAAGATCTTGTCGAGGACCCTGGAGAAGCGATCTTTCGGCGCGTCATGGCTCTTGAGCAATACCGCAGCCAGGGCTGGCGACAGGGTCAGCGAGTTGAAGGCCGAGATCACGGTCGAGATCGCAATGGTCAAGGCGAACTGTTTATAGAACTGCCCGGTCAAGCCGGAGATGAAGGCCGCCGGGATGAACACTGCACACAACACCAGCGCCGTCGCTATGATCGGACCGGTCACTTCGCGCATCGCACGCTTGGTGGCTTCAACCGGGGTTAATCCGAGCCCGATGTTTCGCTCGACGTTCTCCACCACCACGATCGCATCGTCGACCACGATACCGATCGCCAGTACCAGTCCGAACAACGACAAGGCGTTCAACGAGAAGCCGAACAGGTGCATCACGGCAAAGGTACCGATCAGCGAAACGGGCACCGCCACCAACGGAATGATCGAGGCGCGCCAGGTCTGCAGGAACAGAATCACCACCAGCACCACGAGGATCAGCGCTTCGAACAGGGTGTGAACCACCGCCTCGATGGAGCCGCGCACGAAGATCGTCGGGTCATAGACGATGCTGAAGTCCATGCCTTCCGGGAAGCTCTTCTTCAGCTCCGCCATCTTGTCGCGCACTTCGTTGGAAATTTCGATCGCGTTGGAGCCAGGGCGCTGGAAGATCGGGATCGCCACCGCCGGCTGGTTGTTCAACAAGGAACGCAGGGCGTACTGGCTGGAGCCCAGCTCAACGCGAGCGATGTCCTTCAGCCGCGTGATTTCACCGTTGTCGCCGGAGCGAATGATGATGTTCTCGAACTCTTCCTCACTGACCAAGCGGCCCTGGGTGTTGACCGACAGCTGGAACGCCGTGGCATTCGGTGCAGGCGGGGCACCCAGGGCACCGGCCGCCACTTGCCGGTTCTGCTCGCGAATCGCGGTCACCACATCGGTGGCGGTCAGATTGCGCGAAGCGGTCTTGTTCGGATCCAGCCACACCCGCAGCGAGTAGTCGCCCATGCCGAACAGCTGCACGTCACCGACACCGCCCAGGCGCGCCAGCTCGTCCTTGATGTTGAGCAAGGCGTAGTTGGACAGGTAGAGCATGTCGTAGCGTTTGTCCGGCGAGGTCAAGTGCACCACCATGGTCAGGTCGGGCGATGCCTTGTCGACGGTGATACCGATGCGCGTCACTTCCTCGGGCAGTTTCGGCTCGGTCCGGGTCACGCGGTTCTGCACCTGCACCTGCGCATTATCCAGGTCAGTGCCCAGGGCGAAGGTGATGGTCAGGGTGATCTTGCCGTCGGCGGTGGACTGCGAGGACATGTACAGCATGTTCTCGACGCCGGTGATGGCTTGCTCCAGGGGAGCGGCCACGGTTTCACCGATGACTTTAGGGTTGGCGCCCGGGAAGTTGGCGCGGACCACCACGGTCGGAGGCACCACTTCCGGGTATTCGCTGATCGGTAACTGGAACAGCGAGATGGCGCCGGCGATCAGGATCAGCAGCGACAGCACCGCTGCGAAGATCGGCCGTGAAATGAAGAATTGGGAAAAATTCATCGTCGAGTTCCCTTAACCGCGTGGTGTCGCTGCAGCCACTTTCACAACCGCACCCGACGCGACCTTGGCAGGTGCGACTTGGGGCAGGTTGCTGGCTTCCAGCGCTTGTCGTTGTTGAGCCAGAGCGGCGAGGGTTTCCTGGCTGGCCATCGGGATCACTTCAGGGGTGACCGGCGAACCAGGACGTACACGTTGCAGGCCTTTGACGATGACGGTGTCATCCTTGCTCAGGCCGTTGCGCACGATGCGCAGGCCTTCGATCTTCGGACCCAGCTCGACCGAGCGATACACCGTCTTGTTGTCGGCATCCATCACCAGCACGAACTTCTTGCCCAGGTCGGTGCCGACCGCTTCGTCATTGATCAGCACGGCGGAGTAGGTGCCGCTGCCGACCAGTTTCAAGCGTGCATACAGGCCAGGGGTGTAGGCGCCGTCGCTGTTGTCGAACACGGCGCGACCGCGGATGGTGCCGGTCTTCGGGTTGACCTGGTTGTCGACGAAGTTCATCACGCCCTGGTGGGGGTTGCCGTCTTCGTTGGACAGGCCGAGGTAAACCGGGGTGGTGGCGCCACGTTTACCCTGGCGGGCGAGGGCGGTGTACTTGAGGAACACGCGCACGTCGGCGTCGAAGTAGGCGTAGACCTTGTCGGTGGACACCACACTGGTCAGCGCGGTGGTATCGGCGGTCACCAGGTTGCCCGCGGTGATTTCCGCACGGCTGACGCGACCGCTGATGGGTGCGGTGACGCGGGTGAAGCTCAGGTTCAATTTCGCCAGATCCAGCTGCGCCTGGAGGGCGCCGACAGCGGCCCGGGCTTCCTGGGCAGCGCTGGTGCGCGAATCGGCCAACTCGGCGGAAATCGCATTGCTGGTGCGCAAGCGCTCACCGCGCTGGGCTTCGTTTTCGCTGCGGTTGGCGTTGGCGCGGGATTGGGCAACCAGGGCCTCGAGTCGGCGGACCTCAGCCTGGAACGGACGCGGGTCGATCTGGAACAGCAGGTCGCCTTTCTTGACCAAGGCGCCTTCGGTGAAAGCGACTTCATCGATCTGGCCGGAGACTCGAGGCCGGATCTCCACGGTTTCCGGGGCTTCGAGGCGCCCGGTGAATTCGTCCCACTCGTTGACCGGTTGTTCCAGCACCTTGGCCACACTGACCTTGGCCGCGGGCAGCGTGGCGGCCGTGTCCGGAGCCTTGCCGCAGGCGCTCATCACCAACATGGCCAACAAGGCCAAGGGGAAGCGCAAATGTTTGAGTGATTGTTCCATGGATGCATCCGCCAATGTATTGAGAATGGACGGATGATGCTCGGCGAGGTGGTATCTCACGAATCGAATGAAGCAAAGGTAACTATCATTCGGAATGATATAAACGGGAAGTGAGCCCTCTAGTCTGCGGCTTTCGTTAGGGGGCTATCAATGAGACTGATGACAATTCAGTGTTGCGGGGAATGCAAAGGACGGGCTTGCCCGCGAATAGGCCATCAGCCCCAACACAAAATCCGGATCAGGCCAGACTATCCGGATCCCCCAAAAACATTTTGACTTGGCTCCAGGGCGGTATATTCAGACCGAAAAAATATCTTGATGCCTCCCTTTCGCCCCCTTCAGCGCAAGTGCACGTAGGTACCCGGCGCAGCCTCAGCCGCAGCATAAGCCCTGTTGCCCAGTTTACGGGGAGCCTTTTTATGAGCGCCCGAGCGTGCCTGCAGCCAGGCCAGCCAATGGGGCCACCAGGAGCCTGCCTGTTGACTGGCAGTTTCCATCCACTCCTGAGCCTCGACTGGCAGCTCGCTGCCGGTCATGAAGCGCGCCTTGGGGTTGCCCGGCGGGTTGAGGACGCTCTGGATATGCCCGCTGTTGGACGCCACGAACTCGCCCTGACCACCAAACAGATGCATGGAGCGGTAGCAGGCGTCCCACGGAGTGATATGGTCGGTCAGGCCTGCAACGCAGTAGAAATCACTGGTGACCTGACCGAGGTCTATCGGTGTGCCGCAGACCTCCAAAGCACCGGCGCGGGCGAGCGGATTGGTCTGGTACATGTCAATGAATTCGCCGTGCAGCGTGGCCGGCAGGTTGGTTGTGTCGTTGTTCCAGTAGAGGACATCGAATGCCGGCGGCTCGTTGCCAAGCAGGTAGTTGTTGATCCAGTAATTCCAGATCAAGTCATTGGGGCGCATCCAGGCGAAGACTTTGGCCAGCTCGCGACCTTTCAGCACGCCAGCCTGAGAGGAACGGCGCTTGGCGGCCACTAGCGACTTCTCGTCGGCGAACAGCCCGACCTGGGTGTCGGGGCGTATGTCCAACATACTGACCGCCAGGGTAAAGGCATTGACCTTTTTCTCGTCCAGGGCAGCGTAGTGGCCCAACAGCGAGGACAGGGTGCAGCCACCGGAGCAGGCTCCGAAGGTGTTCAGGTCGGCGCTGCGGGTGATCGCAAGAACCGCGTCGATCGCTTCCTTCAGGGCTTCTACGTAGCTGGACAACCCCCATTCACGCTGTGCCTTGCCCGGATTGCGCCAACTGACAGCGAAGGTCTGGATACCGCTGTCGAGGAGAAAACGGATCAGGCTCTTCTCCGGCGTCAGATCAAACAGGTAGAACTTGTTGATCTGTGGCGGTACCACCAGCAATGGACGCGCCTGCACCTGCTCAGTACGGGGCTTGTACTGGATCAGCTCCAGCAACTCATTGCGAAACACCACCGCACCTTCGGTGATGCCCAGATTGTGGCCCACCTCGAAAGCCGTCTTGTCCACCTGGCTCGGCATGCCGCCGTTTTCGATCAGGTCCCGGATCAGCTGCGAGAAACCATCCAGAATGCTCTTGCCGCCGGTTTCAAAGAAGCGCTTGAGCGCTGCCGGGTTGGCCAGGGTGTTGGTCGGCGCCATCGCCTCGGTCAGCAGGCCAATGACGAACTGACCACGATGAGCATCCTGCTCGCTAAGGTTGCTGGTGCTGATCCAGTCGTTCATCTCCTGACACCAGGCCAGGTAAGTCTTCATGTAGCGACGGTATAGCGGGTTGCGCTGCCAGGTCTGCTCGTCGAAACGTTTGTCTGCCGTCGCTGGCTTGAGCTGCGAGCGGTCGAGCAGGATATTTTTCAGCTCGACGCCAAATGCCGCCATATGCCGAGCGCTATGCACGGGTTGCTTCAACACTTGTCGCAGGACCATGCGGGCGGTGCCGAGCAGATCGCGCCGCCGAGGACCGAACACCGGATTCAGGCTCAACGTGTGCATTGCAGATTGCTGGGAGAGGTCTTTATTTTTCTTGTTCATCATGACACCCGGTAAGGCACCCAAGTCGGGCGCCCGGAAGTTGTATGGCTGCGGGCAAGCGGCCGGGCAAGCCGCAGACAGGCAGGGCTCGCCACGCAGATCTCGAGAAGTTTATAGACGGGGGGGCGGCCAGCATTTCATTGGGCGACAACGCTTTTTCAATTCATGACAATCCAGGACCTTTGATCCGGGATTGTGCACGGCGTTGCCTGAATACTAAGCGGGCCGCGGTGCTTCAACAGGCGGGGTGCCGTCGTGAAACATCGTCTTCAGTTGAGCACGCAGTTCCGGTGAGTCGGTGTGCTTGTGAACACTGACTGCATGCTGTGCGGCGGCCTCGAGCAGTTCGCTTTCAGAGTCAGCGGACAGTGCGACTGAGCACTGGGTATCGCTCGGAAACTCGCGGCAGTCGATGTATTTACGCGCCATGATAGGTTCCTCCCTACGACGAAGGCAGGCCGTGGCCTGCGTGAACGATCGCTCGCAGCGTCAGCCCATGCATCAGACATGATTGCGTGTCACATCGGGTGCGCCGACCCTTGAAGTATAGGCCCACCGGATGTCAGTGTAGTTGTGCCAGGCATGAAAATGGTCGTGCGCAAACTGGGAGCAGATCACTCATGGTCACGGTGCTGAAGCATCAGGGGTGCCAGCCGTAATATCCGGCGATCGCCGCCAGGACGAACCCGAGTTGCGCCCCCCGGTTAGCCCACTTCTTCCAGTCGATGCCCGCAAGGGCTTTTCTGAAATTCATCGCGCTTGCTCCAAGGTGTCGGGAGAGCCTGAGCCCTGAGTTTTACAGGGTTCTCAGATCTTACGGCCCCGGCTGCTCGAGACTATCCGGATCCCCGAAGAACATTTAAATATGGCTCTAGATCGCGTGTTTCAGCACGAAAAAATCAAGATGTACCCCCAAACGTACCCCCAGTCGCGTCTCGTGCGCGAGCGATCGCGAATGGGGATTTCTGACGAATTCAATGATGGCGTTTGGCGGCCTTCAGTGTAGCGCCACATTGAAGTTGAGGGGAGGGTGCAGACGCTTACCCGGAAAGGCCCCGCGGCTCGGCCAAGGTTAATGCAGTGCTCTACTTCAGGGTTCTCGACCCGCAAAAGGCGATCAGCTGAGCGTGAACGGCGGGCCGCGCCTTCTCGTCACCAGACTTGACGGTCATCCCGTCCGGTCCATTGGGGTTGGTTGGATCGGAGCAGAGGCAGTCCTCGGATGACAGACTTATTACAAAATACGCATATACATTTCTCTAAATGATTCTGAAGCATTCTGACTGAGTAAGAACCCTGATTACCCTTAAAATTAAAGGCTTTGAGGTAATTATGTTCACCAAAATCTGGCTTTTTCCGAATTATTGCGCCGCAGGGGCTTTACCTTGTATGTGTAAAATCATATATTCGTTAAACCGTATATGAGCTGAGACATTCACAAATGACCAGCAAAGCCCGTGTCCTGTTCGTCTGTACCGCTAACGCTGTCCGCTCTCAGCTGGCCCAAGCGCTGCTGAGGCATACTGATTCGGAGCATTTCGAGGCGTTCAGCGCCGGCACTGTTCCAACTCAGGTCGATCCGCGTACCTTTGACGTACTCTCTCACCTTGGGGTGAGTACCGAAGGATTGCGTAGCAAGTCGATCGGTGAATTCCGAGGTGAGCGTTTCGACTACGTCATCACCTTGTGTGATAAAGCGGCAGCGGAATGCCAGTCGTTACCTGGTGCCGGCGAGGCATTGGCCTGGAGTTTTGAAGACCCGGCCACCAGCACCAAACCCGACGCCTTCCGCCACACGCTTCACGAAATTCATGAGCGCATCAAGATGTTCGTTTTGGTGAAAACCAAACACTGAGAATCGATATGACTGACCATCTGACACCGACCACTGTTTTCAAATGCCTGGCTGACGACACTCGGGTGCGCACGATGATGCTCATCACCCGTGAGGGAGAGCTGTGTGTTTGCGAGCTGACCTGCGCGTTGAACGAGAGTCAGCCAAAAATCTCCAGGCACCTGGCGCAGTTGCGCACTTGTGGCCTGCTTTCGGACCGTCGGCAAGGCCAATGGGTTTATTACCGACTGCACCCGAATCTCCCCGATTGGGTTCATCAAGTACTGAGCACTACGCTGGAAAGCAATAAGCACTGGTTAAGCCCTGATGCCAAACGCCTTGATGAAATGGGGGACCGCCCTGAACGTGCAGCCGTGTGCTGTGAAAGCAAAATCGCCTGATTTCGCCTTCGACTACGAGATCGCTCGATGAAAATCCTGTTCCTCTGCACTGCCAATAGCTGTCGCAGCCTACCCACGCACCACCGCACTGGCTTTCACCGCCGCAAGTAATAACTTTGAACTGGCGATTGCCGTAGCCATTGCCATCTTCGGCCTGGCTTCTCCGGTTGCTTTCGCCACGGTGATTGGCCCGTTGGTAGAAGTGCCGGTTCTGATTTCGCTGGTCGGTGTGGCCCTCTGGCTGAAACGCCGCTGGTTCGATATCCAAGAGCGCCATTGCGCAGGACAAAGACTATGTTTGATGACCACATGCCCCAACTCGATACCGAACTGGTTGATCTCCCCTCGGCAGACAAACTCGGTATCGAAAAGACCTCCATCCACAAACCGCGCATTCTGCTGTTGTACGGATCGACCCGTGAGCGCTCCTTCAGTCGCTTGCTGGTAGAGGAGGCCGCTCGACTGCTGGAGCACTTGGGCGCCGAGACGCGGATTTTCAATCCGTCGAGTTTACCGCTGCCAGATGACGCACCCGACGATCATCCGCGCGTGAAGGAACTACGTGACTTGGTGTTGTGGTCCGAGGGACAGGTCTGGTGCTCTCCAGAACGTCACGGAAACATGAGCGCAGTGTTCAAAGCGCAGATCGACTGGGTACCACTCGCCATGGGCGCGGTACGCCCGACCCAGGGTAAAACCCTCGCGGTGATGCAGGTGTGCGGCGGCTCGCAGTCGTTCAACGTGGTCAATCAGCTGCGGGTGTTAGGACGCTGGATGCGCATGTTCACCATCCCCAACCAATCCTCTGTACCGAAGGCCTATATGGAATTCGACGACAACGGCCGGATGAAACCTTCCCCGTTCTACGACCGCGTCGTTGATGTGATGGAAGAGTTGGTGAAGTTCACGCTGCTGCTTCGCGACCGGCAGGACTATCTGGTGGATCGTTATTCCGAGCGCAAGGAATCGGCGGAAGAACTCATGAAACGTGTGAATCAGCGCTCCATCTGAGGATTTTTAACCGTGCAACAACACCCCTATTCAGTACTGCCCCTGGCACAGTTCAATGGTCAATTGATCTTCACCCCGTGTCCAGGCACGAAGGGCACCACGCCTTTCGAGGCGTTGCAAACCCTTCAGGATGCGGGCGCATCGGCGTTGCTGACGCTGATGCCGACCGAGGAGTTGCTTCAGAACGAGATCGACCTGCTGCCCGAAGAATGCCAAATGCTTGGCATCGAGTGGTTCCACCTGCCCGTTGAAGACGATCAAGCGCCTGGCGAAGCATTCAAAGCCGCATGGGAACAGCATTATCCGCGTCTCCAGCAGCTGCTGATCGATGGGAAAACCATCGCCATCCATTGCAAGGGCGGTTCGGGCCGTACCGGTTTGGTCGCCGCCCAACTGTTGATCGAAAGCGGTGTGCCATTCAGCGATGCCATCCGCGATGTTCAAACGTTGCGTCCACGCGCCATTCAGCATCCTGCCCATATCGAATACATCGGCCAGTTCGACAATCAGTCGAACGCCCACTGACAACAGAGACAGAGCACAACAACATGACTATCAAAGTTGGTATCAATGGTTTTGGCCGGATCGGTCGCCTCGCTCTGCGCGCCGCCTGGAGCTGGCCGGAATTCGAGTTCGTGCAGATCAACGATCCGGCAGGTGACGCGGCGACTCATGCACACTTGATCAACTTCGACTCGGTGCATGGTCGATGGAATTATCAGGCCGACTCCGATGGTGACAGCATCGTCATCGACGGCAAACGCATCAAGGTAACGGCCAACAAGGCGATTGCCGACACAGATTGGTCGGGCTGCGATCTGGTCATTGAGGCCAGCGGCAAGATGAAGACCGTCGCTGTGCTTCAGGCTTACCTCGACCAAGGCGTGAAGCGCGTAGTGGTCAGCGCCCCGGTGAAGGAAAAAGGCGCGCTGAACATCGTCATGGGCGTCAACCATCAGCTGTTCAAACCGGCTGATCATCGCATCGTCACCGCTGCTTCTTGCACCACAAACTGTCTGGCGCCGGTGGTGAAAGTGATCCACGAAAAGCTGGGCATTCGTCACGGCTCAATCACCACCATCCACGACCTGACCAACACCCAAAGCATCCTCGATCAACCGCACAAGGATCTGCGTCGGGCGCGTGCTTCCGGCATGAGTCTGATTCCGACCAGCACCGGCTCGGCCACCGCGATTGCGGAAATCTTCCCAGAGCTGCGTGGACGCCTGAATGGTCACGCCGTACGGGTGCCGCTAGCCAACGCTTCGCTGACTGACTGTGTCTTCGAGGTCGAGCGCGCCACGACCGTCGAAGAAGTGAATCAACTCCTCAAGCACGCTTCCGAGAACGAGCTGAAAGACATTCTCGGCTTCGAGGAACGTCCGCTGGTGTCCATTGACTACCGTACCGACCCGCGTTCATCGATCATCGATGCGCTGTCGACCATGGTCATCAACGGCACCCAGGTCAAACTCTATGCCTGGTACGACAACGAATGGGGCTACGCCAACCGCACCGTCGAGCTGGCCAAAATGGTCGGTCTGGCAGTCTAAGGAGCGGTCATGAAAGCGTTGTCAGCCCTCGCTCCGGAAGTGCGGCAGTACCTGCTCGTGACGGGCAACTACTGGGCCTTCACCCTCACCGACGGTGCTTTGCGCATGTTGGTGGTGCTGCACTTTCACGCGTTGGGCTACAGCCCACTGCAAATCGCGGCCTTGTTTCTGTTCTACGAGCTTTTTGGCGTGATCACTAACTTGGTGGGTGGCTACCTCGGCGCTCGGTTGGGTCTGAACCGCACCATGAACATCGGGCTGGGCATGCAGGTCGCGGCGTTGTTGATGCTGACAGTGCCCTCGGCCTTGTTGACCATCCCATGGGTGATGGGGGCTCAGGCGTTGTCCGGGATCGCCAAAGACCTGAACAAGATGAGTGCCAAAAGCTCCATCAAGCTCCTGGTCCCCGATGGGCAGCAGGGCAAGCTCTACCAGTGGGTGGCGATCCTCACCGGCTCGAAGAACGCACTCAAGGGCGTCGGCTTCTTTCTTGGCGGAGCCTTGCTGGCATTGATCGGCTTCAAAGGCGCATTGCTGGCCATGGCGGGTGTTCTGGCGCTGATCTGGATCAGCAGCTTGATCCTGCTGAAGAAAGACCTGGGCAAAGCGAAAGCCAAGCCCAAATTTCGCGACATCCTGTCCAAGAGCCGGGCGATCAACATCCTATCGGCTGCACGGATGTTTCTGTTCGGCGCCCGCGACGTCTGGTTCGTGGTGGCCTTGCCGGTGTACCTGAGTAGTGTCTTCGGTTGGGACTTCTGGAAGGTTGGCGGCTTCCTGGCGGCCTGGGTGATCGGCTACGGCATCGTGCAGTCCTTCGCACCCAACATCACCGGCAAGAAACGTGGGCACGTACCGGATGGTCGAGCGGCGTTTCTGTGGGCGCTGGCACTGGCGGGTCTGCCAGCGGCCATTGCGCTCGGGCTCAACACCGGGCTGTCGCCACAGGTGGTGCTGCTCGGCGGATTGATGGTCTTTGGTGCGCTGTTCGCGGTGAACTCGTCGTTGCACAGCTACTTGATCGTGTCCTACGCCAAGGAAGATGGCGTGTCGCTGGATGTGGGTTTTTATTACATGTCGAACGCCATGGGGCGGTTAATCGGCACAGTGCTTTCCGGCTGGGTTTATCAGGTGTATGGGCTGCAAGCTTGCTTGTGGATATCGAGCGCATTCGTTCTGCTCGCAGCACTGATTTCTATCGGGCTGCCGAGGCATGCCGAGGCGATATGAAACCGTCAGACAGGATGCGGTGAACGTCATCGCGCCACTCGCGTGTGGGGAGAGTTGGCAATGCCTGAATCAGCGCAATAACCAGGTGGATGCATCCTTGGTGGTGAAAGAGGGCGGCGACTGCCCAGCCAACAGCGAAGGATGGCTGAAGGACATCCTCCTTCAGCGCATCAACGAGTGCATGGAGAGTGTCCAGCTTTACGCGACTCCAGAGGATGTCAAGCAAGGTTCCCCTCAACTGTCGGCGGTATACACCAAGGTCGATTGCAGACCGTCTCAGGTGGACTGATCGGCCAAAAAGGCCACGATCCCACTGACTGTGCTCCGTGCTGTTCGTGTTACACCGATCAGCGTGGCAGAAGCCGAACCTGTCCACTCGCCATAACCAACCAACCACAGCCTCGGCTCTTTGATCGAGTGGGTGCCTTCGACCTCAACGCGGCCCTCGGTGTTGAGTACCCCCAGTGAATCCAGATGCTGAAGGGCTGGCCGAAATCCGGTGCACCAAATCACCGCGTCCACCGCAACCTCGGTTCCATCGACCCAAATAACCCCATTACGGGTAAAGCTTTCGAAAGGGCGTACCGATTTGAGCACGTTGCGCTCTCGGGCTTCGACAACGGGCGCAACCATGACGATATCGCCCAGCCCCCCCACCGGCTGCTCAATGACGCGCCCCTCCAGCTGGGCTTTCCAGCGCTCGGTTGCACGCTCGAACAATACCCGCCCATCCACATCGTCAGGCAAGAACATCGGTTCTACCGGGGTTACCCACGTGGTCTCAGCGACCGTTGAAACTTCGGCAAGAATTTGTGCCCCTGAGTTACCTCCACCCACCACCAACACTTTCTTGCCCGCGAACGGCTGCGCTTCGACATAGTTCGCGGAATGCAGTTGCTGACCTTTGAATAGCTCTGCATTGGGGTAGTGAGGTACGTAGGGATTGCTCCAGGTGCCTGTAGCGCTGACAACTACCTGGGTGTCCCAATGCTTGTCGTCAGAACGTACTCGTAGGCCAGACTCCGTACGCTCAACAGAAGTGACCTGTACAGGGCGCTCGACCGGGAATTGGTAGCGCTGTTCGTACTGGTTGAGGTACTCGATCACATGATTGCGTGAAGGGTAGCCATCTTGCGTGGGCGGCATCTTCCAGCCAGGGATCGAACTCCAAGTGGCGGGAGAGAATAGACGTAGCGAGTTCCAGCCATGTCGCCAGGCACCACCGGGCTCTTCCTCTGCGTCGAGGATGACGAACGAAAGAGGTGTGCGGCGCAGGAAATACGCTACAGCCAAGGCTGATTGACCCCCACCGATAATAACTACGTCTGGTTGAGCGCTGAGCGAATCAGTCATCGGACGAACCTTGGATCGATGCAGGACGGGTCCAGTATAGCGACTCAATTTTGGCGCCAACTGATCCAGCTCATATTGAGTGGGGACTCGTCTACGGGGAATGCAATCCCTGGCTAGAGCTTGGAAAGCTGGCACTCACAACAAAGCCCCCCGCGATATGGCTTGCATAGGCGGGGGGACTTGGTTAAATGCACTCGTGAAAAAGCGCCACGCCAGTACAAGACGACTGTTCTTACGTACTAAACCTGCGCGTCTTGAAGCTGATCCTCTCTTTAAACTCCTCCACCTTCCCGATACGACGGATACTCGCCCATGTTCCTTTGTAATAGGGCACCACGTTGCGATCGGTCCATGGGGTAGTCAAATCACCCATCACACCGTTGAAGTGACCGAACTGCATGAAGGTTTGATTTCGTTTGATGTCGGGCTCCAGATAGGCCAACGCATAGGACGAACCGTAATCGTTGAACACCTCGACCACGTCTCCAGACTCAATCGACAGCGCTTGTGCATCGTCTGGGTTGATTTCCAGATAAGCCATCGGCACACGCCGCTGAACAAAATCGTTGTATTGGTCGTGGTAGAGCGTTTGCCACACTTCATTGATGCGCCCATTGTTGACCCAGAACGGGTGTTTCTCCTTCTGTTCCGCCACCGGTTTCGGCAGCCCGGGCCATGTTGCTGGCTTGAACTCTCTTTTCCGTCCGGGGTGTCGAACTTGTAATCGGTGTAGAGCATCTCGGTACCGATCAACTTACCGTCTCGATATTCCTTGGTGGGTAACTGGACACCATTGTTGCCCATGGCTTTCAGCCGTTCGTAGGTGACGAGATTGCCCGTGGTTCCGCCCTGACTGTCGATTGGGCCGGCACCGGGTTGGCCGGCCATACGGAAGCCGTCATTGAAGGCGTCCTCCTCGCTACTCCAGTCGAACCCTGCAAAACGCGCCGCCATGTCCTGTTTTCCTTCGTCCGTATACATCCGCCGAAGGGTGTTAGCGATAGCCGCTGCAATTAGGCAATCGGCTTTCGCCGAACCGGGGGGATCCATGAATTTTTGTGAAAGGCGCATCCGGCGCTCGCCATTCATCGAGGTGAGGTTCATTTCGCCTGGATGGGTCGCCGGAAGCATCACATGGGCGGCCTCTGCCAGCTTGGTAGGGTAGAGGTTGATGTTGGCGAAAAAGAGGCCTCCTTGGGCCGTTTTGGCTTTGGCAATATCATTGCGCAGTCGAAATCCAGCCCTGAATATCCGCAACAGTCGGAATCTTCCCGCTGCTTACAACCTTCTCGTTGATCACCAGAGCCGGCGTGGCGAGGATGTCATAAGTCACCATCTTGCCCATGTCGGTGATCTTTTCGAATTCGGCCTGGATATTTAGATTCTGCGTGGCTTGACGGGCTACGGCCTCCAGTTTTTTGCAGTTGGCGCACCCTGAACCGAGGATTTTGATGTTCAGCATTGGAAGCTCCCTGGTGTGTAAGTCAGCTTGCTGTTTGTTTACGTTGATAACGGCTCAACTGGTAAATTGCACCGGTTATGGCCAGCGAAGCCGCCATTCCTGCACCAAGGGTAAGCCAGCCGGTGCCATCGACCCAGGCACCATAGAGCAGACCTGCCACGATGCTGAACGAAGCGACTAACCCAACATAGGCAGCGGTCTTCTTCCGACCAATCACAGCCGCCACCATGAGCATGCTCTGCAAGCTAAGTTCAGGATCCGCCATCAGGTAGGCCAAGAGCGGGCCAGGATGCATACCTAGATCAAGGAACATGCGGGCGACGGGCACTTCGACCAAGGTTGGGAAGTACATGAACACGCCGAACCCTACTGCTATGGCATTGGCGGGCAATGTGTTGCTGCCTGCAAGGCTTTCAATCCACTCGGGTTGAATAACCTGGCGAACCATACCGACGATGAATACACCCACCACCAGCACAACAAATATCTGCTTGACGAAGCGCCAGGCTTCCCAGAGCCAGCCTTGCCAGTCTTCGGCTGGCAGTTTTCGGGCAAAGTACCAAACAGACAGTATGGTCAATGCGACCCCGAATAAACGACCCGTGAAGGTGAAGGCTAATGTGCCAGGTTCTGGCGTCAGGCGCATCGAGGCGATCAGCAAAGTACTAGCGGTCAGACCCAGCGCAACCCATGTCCAGCCATTGGCACCTTCGGTGATGTTATCCAGACCACGCTTGGCCGTGGCGGCAATCATCAGGAGCAGGATGATGAGTACAGACCCTTGGAAGCTCACGCCTTCTTCCCCTTTGCTGACGTCATATGGAACCCAGTCAAACAGGGTGTCCTGCCACGCTTGGGCCCAAAAAAGCGGGACTTTGATACTGATCAGGTCTGCAGTCAGGGGCCACAGTTTCAAGGTGCCCACAATCAGCAAGGCCAGCAAAGATAGAAGTACACCCAGTGCGGGCCCGGAAACGCTGGCCTTCTCTGCGAACAGGGCATCCGCCTGTGCGTCGTGGGTCAGGTCGTCTTTCCAGAATAGGGTAGCCATCAGCAAGCCAACACCGATGCCAAAGACCAGGCAGAGGATCAAACGGGCGATTGCAAACTCCGCTCCCAGAATGCTGCCGGTATAGGCGAGTGCCATGATATTTCCTGCCGGAGCAAAAAACAGAAAGGTGATCGCCGGGCCGATACCCGCGCCTTTGCGGTAGACGCCCGCGAATAAAGGAACAATCGTGCATGAGCAGACGGCAATCAGTGATCCCGCCAGTGCCGCCGCCGGGAAGGAAACGTAGACAGGTGCATGTCGACCTAGCCAGTGAGTGATGCTGGCTTTAGGAATTAGTGCTGCCATGGCCCCGGCAACGAAAAACGCTGGCAACAGGCAAAGCAGGACGTGGGCCGCCAAGTAGGAAGCCAGACTGCCAGCTCCACCATTGATTAACTTAAGTACGAGGTCCATGGCGACCCTTGGAATATTGTCATTAGAGGTTAGGTTTGCTAAACCGCCACGGGCACCTTCAGGTACCCGCTAGTGTGCAACGGTTGTCGCTCAGCAACGATTACAGGTTTTGATGCCTAGCAACGTATAGACAGGGCAGAAACGGAAAATGCCAGTGGCCAGCGGCACTAGACCGATCCAACCCCACACGCCGATCACACCGGACAGACTGAGGCCAATGAGAAGCAGACCGGCGACAATGCGCAGGCTCCGGTCGATGGTTCCAATGTTTGCTTTCATGTCAATCATCCCGATCAATGGTTGCGCCGGGTCTCCAGCGCCGTAAACAACAACATGCCGGCCAGCATGGCCAACATGAACACGATCACTTGCCAGCGCCCTGTCAGCAGAATGGCCACTGCGGGGCCAGGGCAGATGCCCGCTATTCCCCAGCCGATGCCGAACAACAGGCTCCCGCCAATCAAGCGCGGGTCCAACTCCCGTTTGATCGGTAGCTGCATTGGCCTTCCCAACAGCGAACTGGACTGTTGGCGCGCCCAGGTTAAAGGGCCAACGGCTATGCCAATGGCCCCGATCATGACCAACGCCAGGGAAGGGTCCCAAGCACCGGTTAAATCCAGGAAAGCGAGTACTTTGCTCGGGTTGGCCATACCTGCCAGAAGCAGACCCAAGCCGAACAGCAAGCCTGCAATGAATGCACTCAGTTTGATCATGTTCACCCCCCCAATAGATGACGCAAGACAAACACCGTGGCGAAACCACTGAACATGAAACACGCCGTGGCGACCATCGATCGCGGCGAAAGGCGTGATAGGCCGCACACGCCATGTCCACTTGTGCAACCTGAGCCGTAACGGGTGCCGATGCCCACCAATAAGCCGGCGGCAGTAAGTCCGAGCCAGCCACTCTGGAACTCAATCAGGGGCAGGGTGGCAAACAGTCCCCATAACAGCGGTGCGATGAGCAGGCCCAGAAGAAACAGCGCTTTCTCAAGCGCTCCCTCGCTCCGGCGCTGTAAAAGACTGCCAATCAGACCGCTGATGCCTGCGATACGCCCGTTGGCGACGACGAATAGACTGGCCGCCAGGCCAATCAATGCGCCGCCTGCAAGGGATGACCAGGGAGTGAAGTTGAGCCAGTCGACATTCATGATGCTTCTGCGAAGCGAAATTGTTGATACAGCGTTTGAGTTACCACCTTTGTTGCGGGGCTGCTGATGCGATAGAAAAGCTGCTTTCCATCGCAGCGGGTGTCGATCAGTCCTTCGCTACGAAAAGCCAATCGTTCCATGCCGCGGTGACCAGGTATTGGTAGTCGGTCGTTCGGGACGATGCCATTCTCATGTTTAGCCGCCGCTCGAACCGGATGGCTAACTTTAGTCAGTTGAGTGTCCATTCCTCATCCTCCCGTCACCTGTTTTATTGTTACGCGCTTCATCGATCGTCAGATTTTTTCTGGGGAAACTACCCACACGCTGCAGGGCAACTTGTACAGCAGATGTTCCACCGTGCTGCCAATCAACCGCTCCATGCCGCGGTGTCCAACACGTCCCATGACAATCACATCGATGTCATAGGCCCCGGCGTAGCTGGAAAGCACTTTGGTCGGATTGCCCATGATCATGTGCTGGCGCTCTGGCGGAATACCGTTGCGCTCAGAAAGGTCACGAAACGCATCAGCCTGCGCGTCGAACAGTGTTTTGGCTTTTCCCGAGGAGAAAAACGCCGAGCCATTACTGAAACCGAATTCGTCCGCAGTGATGCTGGAGAGGTCATGGGCGTAGATCACGTCCAGTTCTGCATTACAGGTGCTCGCCAGTTTGGAGGCCTCACGCAAAATTCTGTCGTTGAAGCCTTTGTATTGGTCATCAGAATGAAACGGGTCGACTGCGGCGACGATCTTGCGCGGCAAGACATTGTGCAAATGACTGACAAAATGCAGGGGCACCGGACATTCGCGCAGCAGGTGGATATCCAGTGGCGTATACATCAGGCGTGACAGCAGCGATTCGTGTTCCAGGGCCTTGATCAATACGTCCATCGGCTGTTCTTTGAGATGAATCAGGATCTCCTGCAACGGCCGCTCTACCCAGACGACTTCAGTGGTGACATGCACACCGATCTTGCGCAAGGGGCGGGCCTGGTCTTCGAGCCACTGGCGATGACGCTCGACATAGCCCAGTCGCATCTGCTCCAGCGCCTGTTCGTTGACCATTGCGGCAGTCGCCAGCCCTTCAAGATAATCGAACGCCACGATGTGCAGGGCAGCACCCGAAGCTTTGGCCAACGTGGCGGCACGGTCGAAGGCGGGGCTGTTTTCCATCAGCGGCGAGACGACCAGCATGAAACGTGATTGATCAGTCATGACAAATCTCCGGTAGGTGATCGTGCAATCGCTCGCGCCACTGACTGCGGCGTTATTGGGCAGTTAAGCCTTGCCCTAAGTCTGCCGCTGTTCAGGGCATCGGGTTTGATCTTTGTCAAAGGGAGGAGAAAGGATGGTGTTGCCCGACGCGCGGTTGTCCGTGCATCGTCCAGTGACGCAATTGTTGAGCATTATCAATCTTTCGTCTGGCTCCCCGGAGCAGTCTTTGGACTTGTGCAGAACTTTGGCTTACATAAGTAAAGGAGGCATCGGCATGGCAACCATGAGAGCGGCGGTTTTCGGTGAAAAGAACCGGATCGTCCTGGAGGACAAACCCGTCCCTGAAGTCGGACCGCTGGCCGGTGCGGGGCGCAGTTCAAGCAGATGACGATCCCATGAACGGAGCCATTGGGCTGACAGGTGCAGCCGCGGCGCTGGGGATTGGCATGCTCATCGGTCTTGAACGCGAACGGCACATGGGTCAGGGTGAGAGCCGCGCATGTGCCGGTTTGCGGACGTTCGCCATTACGGCGTTGCTGGGTTATGGGGCGATGCAGGTCGGTGGCGGGTTGCTGGTGGGCATCGTGGCCATCGCTCTGGGATTGCTCGTCACCGTGGCTTATTGGCGAAGCCTGAGCGACGACCCCGGGGTGACCAGCGAAGTGGCATTGTTGACGGTGTTGGTGCTGGGGGCGTTGTGTGCCACAAACCCCGAGCTGGCGATTGCTGTCGGCGTGGTGATGGCAGGGCTGCTGGCCTATCGGGAGAAGCTTCACCACTTTGCCCGCAGTCAATTGACTGATGCGGAATTAGGCGACGGCCTCACCCTCCTGACGGCTGCGCTGGTCGTGTTGCCCTTGGCGCCGGACCGCTTTATTGGCCCCTACGCTGCCATCAATCTGCGCACCATTTGCAGCCTGACGGTATTGCTGATGGCGGTGGGCGCCATTGGGCATATTGCCGTCCGTACCCTGGGAACCCGGTACGGATATGCCATTAGCGCCATTGCCTCCGGGTTCGCTTCCAGCACAGTGACGATCGCAGCCATGGGCCATCTCGTCGCCCGGCAGCCCGACAATATCAAGGTCTTGAGCGCGGCTGCGATCCTGTCCAATATGGCTACCGTTACGCAGGTTGGCCTGATCCTGGGGGCGGTCGACCCCGGTTTGCTGCGCCATATGTGGGGGCCTTTGATGTCCGGAGCCGCCGCCACTGCGTTGTATGGTTTGTGTTTGATGTTTCCCAAGACTGCAACCGGGGCCAACCAGCCGATCAAGGTTGGCGGTGCGTTCAACCTCAAGCTGGCGCTGATCGTCACACTGATGATGACCGGCATCACCTTTGTTTCGTCTGTGATGCTCGGCCACTTCGGCCAGGTGGGGGTGATGCTGACGGCCACGTTCAGCGGTTTTGCCGATGCGCACGCCTCTACGGCGTCGATTGCCTCGCTGGCCAAATCCGGTCATTTACCCTTCGATGCCATTGTCGGGCCTGTGCTGA
Organism: Pseudomonas sp. VI4.1; assembly: GCF_002029345.1. Taxonomy (NCBI): domain Bacteria; kingdom Pseudomonadati; phylum Pseudomonadota; class Gammaproteobacteria; order Pseudomonadales; family Pseudomonadaceae; genus Pseudomonas; species Pseudomonas sp. VI4.1. The sequence goes on along the minus strand of NZ_MULM01000178.1, from coordinate 71,185 downwards.
TTGCGGTCAGCAGCAACTCCGTCAGCAAATGCGTGGTGGCATGGGTCAGCGGCGGGCGCCGCTTCGCCGCTTACGTGATCCCGGGCCAGGTGTTGTTGACCCTGGCGTTGTGGGCGGGGATGGTGCTGTTCTGAAGGATGTCGCGCGCGCAACTGATAAAAATCAAGTGGGCGGAACCTCCTGCATCGGGCGCCGTGCAGTGTGCTGGCGATAAAGCCGGGAAGACTGCTGCAACCCTGAGGGCTTGACCGCCCCGCGATGGGGGGCTGTTGGCCGGAACATCGCGGGGCGACGTTCTACAGGTTAAGACGATGGATGACCTGATGGCTGTCGTCTGGATCATTGTGCGTCTCGAATCCTAGCGCCTTGGCCAGGTCGCGCATGGGGGCATTGCTGGACGAGTCCACTGAATACATTTGGTGAAAGCCGTTTTTGCGGGCTGCCTTGATCAGATGCTCCATCAGTAATGTGCCCAAACCCAGGTGCGTCCATTCATCGGCGACCGTTACGGCACATTCACACTCTTGCTCGCGGGTGGCCGCGTATCGGCTGACGCCGATCTCGATGAGTTGCCCGTTGTCATGGACCAGGGCGATATAGGCCACGCGTTGCCGGTTATCAGTGTCCATCAATTGCTTGAGCATGCTGTCGCTGGGCTCGTTGATCTGCGCCAGAAAGCGCATGTGCCGCGACTCGGGGGACAGGCGCTTGATAAACGTGTATTCACGCTCGCGATCTTTTTCCGCCAGCGGCCGGATCAGCACATGGCGGCCGTCTTTGAGTGCTTCAATCCAGTATTGTCCGGTGACTGCGGCGTAAGCGGCAGCGGCCCGATCATTGTGGTCTTTGACGTTGAGCATGGGGGGATCCTCCATCCGGGTTTGAAAGTTCGACGCGTGGCGACAAACCCCGCGGTTGATTCCTTTCTACACTGCTGTCGATGCTTGAATCTGATCTGGATCAGACAGCGGTGCCGCCGGCATTGATTTGCTGGTGCTTGATGTAAATCAAACTGCACGAAGTGATGAAGCGCAGCCTTGAACCATGCCGGCAGTAAATAACCGGAATCGAATGGAGGTGTGTGATGGAGCAATATCAACGTTTTCTGCTGATCGCTGACCCAACCCTGCATCAGTCTCCTGCCCAGTTGCGTGCCGTCGCATTGGCCAAGGCAGCCGGGGCCGTACTGGATGTGCGGGCCTTTGTCGAACCGGTGCCGATGGTTCATTTATGGCAAGAACAAGTCGACGATGCAGAGCAGCAGCGCTATTTGCATCGCTACCGCCGCTGGGAGGCCGAAGAGTTCGATCGGCTCAGCGACCTGGGGCTGGAGGTAACGGTCAAAGCCGTCTTCACCACCCATCCGCTGCTGGACATTTTGAAGACGGTCGAAGATTTGAAGCCCGACCTGTTGATCAAGGATGCAACCCTTGAACCTGTACTCAAGCGGGTGTTCATTACCCCGCTTGACTGTCACTTGTTGCGTGAATGCCCGATCCCTGTGCATCTGGTCAACCAAGCCCCTTACAGCTTGCCGCACCGAATCGTGGCGGCAGTCGACCCGTTCGATCCGGCAACACAAATCAGCGGTTTGAACGACACCATCATCCAGACCGCCAATGCCCTGGCGCTGCAATGCGACGCGCCATTACACCTACTGTACGCCTATGATTTATCGCCTGCCTTCAACAGCGATGCACCTCTGGCCGGGGGCGGTTGGGGTGTGGATTTCAGCGAGGAGCTGCGTCAATCCTTGCACCAGGCGTTTATTACACTGGCTGAGCGTTACGGGGTGCCTGCGGAGCGACGGCATTTCGTCATGGGATTACCGGTGCCGGTGATCAGCGAGTTCGTCGAGCAATACCTGGCCGATGTAGTGGTGATGGGCACCGTGCATCGGGTGGGGATCGACCGGCTGCTCGGCAGCAATACGGAACGGGCGCTGTACTCTGTGCCGGGCAGCATTCTGGCGGTCAAGTCACGTGTCAGGGAATGAGTACTATCGTGCCGTTGAACTGACCGGCCGCAACCTGTTCCTGTATCAGGTGCCCTGCAGCGTCCTGGCGGTTTGAATCAAGTCTGTACCAGGCTTGACGGCGGACCGTCAGTTCGACAGTTGAGTCTGATACGAGTCAGAAAAGGGATTATTTGCGCTTCCAGTACTTCTGCATTTCCAGAAACAGGAAGGATGCTGTCCATGTAATGAGCACTAGCCCGGTAAGGGCTTCTAGACCGGTCAAGTATTTCAGGTTGCCCACAGGTGAAATATCGCCGAAGCCGATCGTCGTGTACGTTGTAAAGGAAAAGTAGACGCAGTCCATCAGCGAACCGTCGAAGTTGCCCGTCAGGCCGCCCCATTTCCCGGAGTGCACCATCAGGTAATAAACCAGCGCGAAGCACCAGACCTCTATCGCATGTGCGAAAAGGGCGCCAAATACCCCAGCCACGATTCTGAAGCGACTCCACAGCTTGAGCCGGGGTAGCCAATCATTCAGGCGTAACAGGCATTCATAGTGGATCACTACGGTGATGATGACCACCAGCGTATTGATCAGCGTGACTGCCAGCATGGCAAATCTCCAGCGAAAAGGGAGGCAGCGGATCAGTGTATTTCTACGCCAAGAAGCCGGAAAATCGTTGAGCTGAATCAACAAGGGTCTTACTAAACCGAACGTCAGTCGTGCCATTTACGATAGCTGCTGATTAGTTGATAAAAGTCAGATCCCCCACGGCGTAACACCCAATAATCGAGCTACGGTTTTTCCAGTCGCACCCAGTCTGGCGGGACGATTATAAAGACGCACTTGTCCTTTGCATTGCCGGATATTTTTGCTGGTTGCGGACATGAGCACGATCGCAGTCAGCAAGTCGACGTAACAAGCGTTTGACTCAAGGCCCCTGACGGGGAGTTGGGCTTGGTAGGTTTCAGGGCGAGGTATGTGATGCTCAAGCTCAAACGCATTCTATTGATAGCCCCCAGCGAAATGACCCTGACCCCGGCGTTTGCGCGTGCACATGCCTTGGCTTGTGCAACCGGTGCCTTATTGCACATTGTCGCGTTCGATTATGTTCAGGTTCTGGCAATAGCCGGTCTGCTGGACCACGATGCGATGTCCCAGGCTCGAGAAGGTTATTTGCAGGTGCACCGTCATTGGCTGGAGCAGCAGGCGCGATTTTACCGATGTGGCGGCATGCAGGTGACCACCGAAGTGGTCTGGGCCAAGTCGAGCCTGAACAACCTGCTTGAGTACGTGAATGACTTTCTTCCGGACCTGGTCATCAAGGATACCCATTACGTGCCGGCACTTGACCGTGCCTTTCACCGGCCTCTGGACTGGCGACTGCTGCGCGAGTGTCCGACTCACCTGCACTTGGTGACCAATGCCAAAAATCCAAAACCAATGACAATTCTTGCGGCGATCGATCTGTCCCATCTGGAAGAGCTGACGCACGGTTTAAATGACCGAATACTCGATCTGGCCTCGACTCTGGCGACCAGCTGCGGTGCCGCGCTGCACCTACTTAATGTCTGTCGTTGGTCACAGATAAGCGAGGCGCCGATGAGTGTGCCGACAGGCAGTCTTGATGACAGTTTGAGAGACGCGATTGAAGATGCTCAGCAAGAGGCTTTCGATGTGCTTGCTGAACGCTATTGCATCAACAATACACGCCGGCACTCACTGACGGGCATCCCCCACAAGGTCATCGGGCTTTTCGCTCAACAAAATGCCTTCGACATCGTTGTGCTGGGCACGATTTATCACCATGGGCCTGACCGGTTTATCGGCGATACCGCTGAGGGCGTGTTAAACCGGGCACCGTGCAGTTTGGTGATCGTCAAGCCATAGCCTTGCCCGATTGAACGAGTCGCCGTCGAACCTGAAGTTGATAAAAATCAACTGCCCTCGAGCCAAAAGGAGCGATCAATAGTGCTCCTCTGAATGCTCAAGGAAAATGGCCATGCGAATCACATTTCTAGGTGCCGCGGGCACGGTTACGGGCAGCAAGTACTTGCTGGAACATCGCAACCAACATGTGCTGATCGATTGCGGACTGTTCCAGGGATACAAGCAACTGCGACTGCACAATCGGGACCCGTTCCAGCTTCCGGTGAGCGAACTCGATGCCATTGTCCTGACCCATGCCCATCTCGACCACAGCGGATACTTGCCCGTATTGGTGCGCAATGGTTATCGCGGCCCGGTGTACGCCACGCCCGCCACCTGTGAGTTGGTGAAAATCCTGCTGTTGGACAGTGGCCGCTTGCAAGAAGAAGAGGCTGAGTTCGCCAATCGGCACGGCTTCTCAAAGCACAGCCCGGCGTTGCCGCTTTACACTGAACAAGATGCCGAGCGAGCACTGAAACTGTTGCGGCCGGTGGAGTTGCACCACAAGGTGCAAATCGCCGCGGACATGACCATCCTGCTTCGTGGCGCCGGGCATATTCTGGGTGCCGCTACGGTGCAGGTGAATGCCGATGGCCTGGTCCTGATGTTTTCAGGGGATTTGGGGCGGCCGGACGATCCTTTGATGTTCGCTCCAGAACCCGTCGAGCAGGCGGATTACCTGTTGGTGGAGTCGACCTATGGTGATCGTCAACATCCGAGCGAGGCGCCACAGGCGCAGTTGGCCGAGGTCATCACCCGCACGGCGCTGCGCCGAGGGATTACCCTCGTGCCATCCTTCGCGGTTGGGCGCGCTCAACTGCTGATGTATCACCTGTATCAGTTGAAGCGCAAACGGGCAATTCCCGATATTCCAATCTACCTCAACAGCCCCATGGCCACCGATGTCACGCTTTTGTACCAGCGTTTTCGCAGCGAGCACAGATTATCGCTGGAGGAGTGCGAAGGCATGTGCCATGTGGCGCAATTCGTACGCACCGTCGATGACTCGAGAGAACTTGATCAGCAACGCACCCCAGCGGTGATCATAGCTGCCAGCGGCATGGCGACAGGAGGGCGAGTGGTCCATCACCTCAAGGCACTGGCTCCCAATCCAATTAACACGCTGCTTATGCCTGGCTTCCAGGCCGGTGGCACCCGTGGCGCGCAAATTGTTGCGGGAGCGCCTTCAGTGCGTATCCATGGCAAAGACGTGCCGATCCGCGCCGAGGTGGTACCGATGCAAACACTGTCCGCACACGCCGACGCCGATGAAATCATGCAGTGGCTGCGCGGGTTCAAGCAGCCGCCAAAACATACATTTGTCGTCCACGGGGAGCCTAACGCGTCGGATGTGCTGCGCCGACGCATCAGCCAGGAGTTGGGGTGGTCGGTTTCGGTGCCGGAGTATCGCGATAGCGTTGAACTTTCCAGCATTGATCTCACTGCAAGCTCATCCCGGTAACAAAAAAAGCCACCGCCGTTTGAGGCATGGTTCCTTGCAGGTCAAGAAGGCTGACCCAGTTGCATCTGGGTTGATCCAGATCAAACGGCATTTTTCGGTCGGCTCCATTGTTTTGATAAAGATGGCGAGAGATCCAGTCATGATAAACAACAAGCTTTTCGGCGGGTATCACGCGGTTCAGGACTGGAGCAGAGTTGCGGTGCACAGGTACCTGCACTGGACGGGCACAGGTTCCTGGAGGCGGGAGGCGACCATCCTGCTGTCGGTCTTGGTGGCGCTGATGGCCGGATATATCACGGTGTTTCACTTCGCCTCTCACGCGGTGCAGGACTTGGTAGACACGTGCACAGCGCGTTTAGAGATCGAGCTTGAGAATGCCGATACAGATCCCCTCACAACAGCCCTGGCTCGGCCTTTGTGTGAATGTGTGGCACATTCCTTCCTCGACAAAAACGGTATTGTGCGTCTGGCCATGGTCAACATGCGCATGCTTGATTCGATGGCTCTTGAACCCGTGACGGAAAAGGACGAGGAGGCCTGCATCAGCGCCCTGTGGCTGCCCAATGTCGAACTGGCCAAGCGCCTGACCCCTTGAAGGAGGGGGGCGCTAGCACTTGCCCGCGATCTGTTCCAACGCATTCTTGGGTGCCATAGGGGTCATGGCTTCAGGCTTTTTAGGCAGCGAGATGCCCAGTTACTGTTGCAGGTTGGCTGGCTCGGTCAGGCGGAGGGCATCTAGCGCCGTGACCCATTCTTCGTTGGTGGGCTCGACCACCACCTTGACTCGGCTGGCCGGGGTCGAGATCACTGAAGCATTGGCCTGGTTCGCCGTTTCGTTCAGTTCGACGCCCAGATACTGCAGGCCAGCGCACATACGAGCGCGAATCGCCGCGTTGTGTTCGCCAATACCTGCGGTGAACACCAGCATGTCCAGACCACCCAGTGCCGCGACATGGGCACCGGCTTCGTGGATGAAGCGGCGCAGGTACAACGCAAGGGCCATGGCCGCGCGAGGCTCAGTGGTTTCGACTTTGAGCAATTGGCGCGGGTCGCTGGAAATGCCGGAAACTCCCAGCAGGCCAGACTCGTGATACAGAATATGGCTGACCCGCTCGAGGCTCAGCTTCCAGATTTCCATCAGGAAAATCACTGCGCCAGGGTCCAGCGACCGCAGCGGGACCCCATCATCAAACCGTCCAGCGCTGAGAAACCCATGGTGGTGGCGACGCTTTTCAAGTCCCGCATGCCGCACAGGCTGGCACCGCTGCCCAGGTGCGCGACAGCGTCGGCCGCGCGCCTGATCGCCATAGCGCTCGGCCAGCGCAATGGATTGGTAGCAATAGGAAAGCCCGTGAAACCCGTAACGACGCAAGCCGCTTTCCCAGGCCGACCAAGGCAGCGGCAGGATTTTCTCCACGTCTGGCAGGGTCTGGTGGAAGGCGGTATCGAAACACACCACTTGTGGCAGGTCGGGGCGGGTTTGCAGCAGCGTTTCGATGGCCTCCAACGCGATGGGCTGATGCAGAGGGGCTAGCGGGATGTAGCTTTTAAGGTCGGCCAGCACCTGCGTGTCGATCAATACCGGTTTTGAGTATTTAATCCCTCCATGCACGACGCGATGGGCGATGGCCCTGATCGAACGGCCGACCAGTTGAGTTCGCAGCCGCTCACGAATGTACGCAAGGGCATCGTGATAAGGATGCTTTTCATCGAGGGTCAGTGGCTGATCGTCGCCGCCGTTTTCGCTGACCACCGGGTTTGGCCCCGTGATGCCGTCGACCTTTGCGCGCCACAGTGTTGTGCGAGCCAAAGGGCTGCAGGTGGCGTCGAACAGGGCGAACTTGATGCTCGACGACCCCGCATTGAGGACCAGAATCACTTCTCCGTTATCTGTGTCGTTCATGGCGGGGTTACCCGATAGTGATGGGCGACCAGCGCGGCGATGGCACAGGACGCGATGCGCGATTCGACGGAGTCGGCGCGGCTGGTCAGGACAATCGGCACTTTGGCGCCGAGCACGATACCCGCGCTGGCGGCACCGCCCAGGTATTCCAGTTGCTTGACGAGCATATTGCCGCTTTCCAGATCAGGCACTACGAGAATGTCGGCTTTACCGGAAACAGCAGAGTGAATGCCCTTGATACGCGCCGCCGCCTGGGAGATGGCGTTGTCGAACGCCAGCGGCCCGTCAAGGACCGCGCCAGTGATCTGGCCGCGATCAGCCATCTTGCACAGCGCTGCGGCATCAAGGGTGGCGGGCATGTTGGCATTCACCGTTTCCACGGCAGCGAGGATCGCCACATGGGGATTACTGACGCCGAGGATATGCGCCAGATCGATGGCGTTACGCACGATGTCCATTTTGTCGACCAGGGCCGGCGCGATGTTGATCGCTGCATCGGTGATGATGAAGGGGCGCGGATAAAAAGGCGTCTGCATCACGAAACAGTGGGTGATCCGCCGCTTGGTACGCAATAGGGCCGCCGACGGCACCACGGCGGACATCAACTCGTCGGTGTGCAGGCTGCCTTTCATCAGGGCTTCGACTTGACCGTCACGGGCCATTTGCGCACCACGCAGGGCGGCAGCGTGGCTGTGGGGCACGTCTTCGATGGTGAGGCCGCAAAGGTCGTGGCCGCCCTTGGCCGCCAACGCTTCGAGTTTGGCTCTTGGGCCAATCAGGATCGGGTCGATCAACCCTGCATTGCGGGCATCAAGGACCGCCTTGATACTCACGTCGTCGCAAGGATGTACCACCGCAACGCGGATCGGCTCCAGCGTCTGGCAGGCTTGCAACAAACGATTCAGACCGTCGGCGCTGTGGCGCAGTTCTATGCCCGGCAGGCTGGCTCGACGCACATCGATATGCTCGCCGGCCGCGTGGACCAGGGATTCACCTTCCAGCACTACCACGCCTTCCTGATTGATGCCGGTACAGGCCAGTGTGAGCAGATAACGCGCTACGTCGCGAGCAGTAACCGTCACCGAGACCGTCAGGGTGTCACCGATGCGTACCGGGGCAAGGAACTTGAGGGTTTGCCCCAAGGGCACCGAACCGGGGCCTGGCAACCGCGTACCAATCAACGCCGAAATCAACGCGCCCCCCCACATGCCATGGGCGAAAACAGTGTTGAAGTGGGTGGTGGCGGCAAATTCAGGATCGACGTACAGCGGGTTCACATCGCCGGAAACCAGTGCGAACAGCTGAATGTCTTGAGCTGTCAGGGTGCGCTCCAGAGAGGCCGACTCGCCGATGATGATTTCCTCGAACGATCGATTATGTATTCGCTCCAGATCGTCGGCGTTTACAGGAACAGAACGGGTCATGGGTTTGATCCTGAGTAGGATTGCGGATGGCGTCGGCTACATCATTCAACGCTCAATCGGCGTATGTGACCAGAACCGGCAGCCATTGCGGGCAGCGAGGTCTTGGTACCGGCGATACTTTTCGTCCAGGTACACCCTCTGTATACATCAAAAAGGGGGCTGAAACTCCCCGCTATTGCTGCTCAAAGGGCGCTCATTGATCTAAATCAACACATGCAGACGGCATCAAGCGATAAAGCTCTATATCAAGTAGAAGCGGCCGACCACCGGGCCTGGCTCCAACAGTGTGAATGCTGTGTTGAGTTTCATCTTTTTCAACTTCAGGCACTCCCCATGGTCTCTGATCGGCGGCTTCATCTGCTCAGACGGTATCGAATGCTCCATTTTCAGCCAGCAGGGTGGCTATCAGGGCGGTGCTGTCGAGTACGTGAACGTGCTGCGCCACGCACTCGGGGGGCAGACGAAAGGCGGGCACGCTGTCAGAGATCGCAATGTGCTCGAAAAGCGGCTGGTCGAACAGCTGGCTGCCCGCAGTGAACAAACCATGGGTCGCCGCTGCAAACAATCGGGTGGCTCCACCCTTTTGACAGGCGAGGCCGGCATGCTTCAGCGTTTCACCGGTACTGATCAGGTCGTCGAAAACAATGGCTGTCTTCCCCGATACGTCGCCAACCAAGAGGGTGCCCGTCAGCGTCGCGTGAGCACGGTGCTTTTCCATCAGCGCACTGCCCACTGAGCGTCCCAGTTGTCGTTCGAGGGCCTGACGAAACTGTTCGGCGCGCTTGGCACCCCCGGAGTCCGGGGACACCGCCACCACGTCGGCGTCACCGACGAACCTGGCGAAATGCTCGGCGAATAACTCTATGCACTGCAAGTTCCAGGTCGGAATGCGAAAGGCATTGTCGAACGCTGCTGGGTTATGCACTTCAAGGGCAACCAGACGATCAACGTGGCAGGCTTCAAACAGGGTCGCCAGGTAGCGGGTGATCGTTGGGTCTTGAGGTTGGCTGCGACGATCTTTGCGTCCGTAACAGAGGTAGGGTGTTACGACCAGCACATGGCGAGCGCCGGCATCCTTGAGTGCTCCGCAAAAGAACAACAGGCGACACAACTTATCGTTAGCGCTCTGCCGGTCATCCCCATACAAAGAATGGAACACCACGACCTCGCGACCGTTAACCGTCGTGAGCGGTCGGCATTTATGCTCGCCATCTTCATAGTTGCGTTCTTCATGAAGAGCCAGTTGGCAGCCAAGCCGCTGCGCGACGCGGGTTGCATAGTGCTCACTGCCTTGCAGGGCAAAAAGAAGCGGGCGGTCAGTGAGCATGCATGGGCTCCTTTGAGGCTTGTCGAACAGTTGCGCCGTCATCGGGCAGCACCCTGACGTAACACTTCAATACAGAACTCCATTTCGTAGGGCTGGACGTTGCATTCGACGATGTCATGGGCGGCCACTTGCAGATGCACGCCGATAATGTCGGCATGGATCGTCTGCTGACAGACATGCCGGTCAACCAGTACCGCAGTGTAGACCCGACGAGCGCCCAGTTGCGCCAAATAGGCACAGGTGCGCAGGAGGGAATGGCCCTCGAAATAGCCGTCTCCAGTGGAAACCGATGGACCGCAAAAAAGTGCGGTGCCACTGCCAACGTAATCCCGCTCGGCTCGGCCCTATTGATATTGATCAAGTACGGAGAAATGAAATTTCAATCCATGAGCGGCGTTAGTCCATTGATCGGTCTTGCGCAGGGATTTGATATAAATCAACGCCAGGGCGACATCAACGGAGGACTCTGAATCAAACGCTGGCGTCTGATCCGGCGCGTCGAGTTCCACCTGTCTGGAGTCAGATCATGAGCCAATATCAACGCTTGTTACTCATCATCAACCCGGCCCTGCGCCATTCCCCAGCGATAAACCATGCGGCGGCCCTGGCCAAGGCCAGCGGCGCGAGCTTGCATATCGCTGCGTTTATAAGGCCGTTGAAGATACTGTCACTGCTTGAGGAAGACGAGCAGGAAAAGGCCCTGGAAAGCTATCGTCAGGACCATCGCGACTGGCTGAAGAACCAGGCAGCCAAACTCCTGTACGCCTGTGATCTTTCGGGGTTCTATCTGGCCGACATGGGGGGGCTGGCGCTTTCAGACATCACCAAAGAGTTACGCATAACCGAGGAGCAATCGTTCATCAAATTGGCCAGCCGGTACGGCGTACCTTCTGATCGTCGTCACTTTATTCTCGGTCCCCCGGTCTCGGCGCTGAGCGATTTTGCCAACGAGCAGCAAGTGGATGTGATCGTGATGGGCAGAGTCCAGTACCACGGTCTGGAGAAGCTGCTGGGCAGCACGACCGAACACATTCTGTACCAGGTGCCTTGCAGCGTTCTGGCGGTCTAGAACGCTGCAAGGCGATGTGTAACGTAACCTCGGCCGTCATCGCCGATGGAGACTCTCCATGACTCAAAGTCCCTCATTGCACACCACTTTGCAGGACCGCTCCGAAGCCGGTCGTCGTCTGGTGGAACCCTTGCTCAAATACGCGCATCGAAACGATGTCATCGTCCTGGCCTTGCCCCGTGGCGGCGTGCCGGTTGCCTATCAAGTGGTCAAGGCCCTGGGCGTGCGCCTGGACCTGATGCTGGTGCGCAAACTGGGTGTGCCGTCCAACCCGGAGTTCGCCATGGGCGCCATTGCCAGTGGCGGTGTCCAGATCCGAAATGAACAAGCGCTGCGGGCTCACCCGATTTCCCCGGCCGCATTTGAGACGGTGGTCGAGCGCGAAACACGGGAATTGCAGCGGCGCGAGCAGCTTTACCGGGGCGCCCGGCCACCCTTGCAGCTCAAGGATCAGGTAGTGATCCTGGTCGATGACGGCCTCGCGACGGGCGCCTCGATGATGGCGGCAATCCGCGCGGTGCGCATGCAAGCACCTGCTCGCATCGTCGTTGCCGTGCCGGTTGCGCCACTGGAAACGGTGGAGACGCTGAGCTTCGAAGTCGATGAGGTGATCTGCCCACTCATGCCTGAATGGATGATGTCGATCGGTTATTGGTACTTGCACTTCCCCCAGACCTCGGATGAAGAAGTGAATGATTTGTTGCAGCGGGCCTGGCTGCGAGAAGCCGCCAGCGATTCCTCCTCTCAGGAGCCTCTCGATGATTGAGCCTCAATCTCGACAGCTGGACTTGCGAGACGTTGAGTTATCCGCCGATTTACGGCTGCCGCTCCATGCTGACGGTCTGGTGATCTTCGTACATGGCAGCGGCAGTGGCCGTTTGAGCCCGCGTAATCAGTTTGTCGCGCAGTTGCTGGCCAGACGGGGGCTGGGTTCGCTGTTGTTCGACCTGCTTACGGAGCCAGAGCAACGCCTGGATAACCTCACCGGCGAGCTACGGTTCGATATCGACTTGCTTGCCGGGCGGCTGGTGGAGGTGATCGATTGGGTAGGCCGGGACGCGGATTTGCGCTCGCTGCAAATCGGTCTGTTCGGTGCCAGCACCGGTGCGGCTGCGGCGCTGTTGGCCGCCGCCGCGCGTGCGAACGTGGTTCAAGCAGTGGTCAGCCGAGGAGGGCGAACCGACATGGCGGGAGCGGCGCTGTCGCAAGTCAGGGCGCCTACCTTGCAGATAGTCGGCGCACGGGATCTGGTGGTGCTCGAATTGAATCAGCGAAGCAGTCATGCCTTGCGCTGCGAGCAGCGTCTGGACGTGGTGGCGGGCGCTACGCATCTTTTCGAAGAGCCCGGAACCCTTGAAGAAGTCGCCAGGCTGGCTGGCGACTGGTTTGAAACCCATCTGCAAGGTCGCCATCCATAGGCATGGTGAGCCTTGAACCATTCACACGCCAAACGGAAAGGTTTCGCGGATGGAAGCAATCGCCCCCGCTTGCTGAGCGGGCTCAAGTCATTTTTACGCAATGGCGGCAGCGGGGTGATCTGAAAGATCAATGCCGATCGAAGTCTCGGGCCAAAAGGGCGGGCAGGATGATTACAGGTACAGGAGGTGAACGACCTTGCGGGTTTCGAAGGGATCGTCGCGCGTCTCGAAGCCCAGGGATCTGGCCAGGGCGCGCATGGGCGCATTGCTGGATTCGTCAACCGCGTAAATGTGGTGGAAAGCATTCTTGCGCGCGGCCGTGATCAAATGTTCCATCAGTAGCGTACCCAATCCCAGCTGCTTCCATTCTTCGGCGACTGTCACGGTACATTCACATTTGTGCTCGTCCGTGGCGCCATAGCGGCTGACGCCAATCTCGATCAGTTGGCCATCCTTGTGAACCAGTGCGATGTACGCCATGCGCTGTTTGCTATCGATGTCCAACCTGGGGCCAGCCATGGCTTTTTGAGGTTCGTTGACCCGCGAGAGAAAGCGCATGTGCCGGGACTCGGGGGACAGACGTTTGATGAAGGCGTATTCACGCTCGCGGTCTTTATCCGTCAACTGCCGGATCAACACGTGACCGCCATCCTGAAGGGTTTCGATCCAGTATTGGCCTTTGACTTTGTCACAGGCTTCAGCAGCCCGATAATGATGATTTTTGACAGTGAACATCGGGCGATCCTCCGTCCGGTATCAAGGGTGGGCGCGCAGTGATGAACGACGCGGTTCACTTGTTTCTACACTGTTGGCCTCTGGCGAACATGATCTGGATCAGAACTGAACGCCGCAAACAGGATGCCTGGACCGGTAGCCGTACCCTGTGTTCGCTGCCACCGCCAGCGTGAGCAGCCTGATCGCGGCGCTGGTCAATCATCCAATACTTGCGGCGAAACCACCCAGACGCTGCACGGCATTTCTTTATCTTGCGTCCGGCCCTGAAACGGGGCTTGATCTTTGTCAAACAGAGGGGCAATGACAATGGCGCACGACATGCGGTGACACGCGTCTTGGCCAGTCGCCTCGTGCTCATCTGATCGCGGCTCACCGATAACTGACAAATATCAAGTCGGCTGAATGTGACGCGCTCATTCTGAAGGCCTGTTCCATGCCATTGTCCGCATGCCGAGGTGTTCCATGTCGCAACTCCAGCGCTTACTGTTGATTGCTCCCCAAGCCATGACCCGTACACCGGCATTCGACCGGGCTGCCGCATTGGCGCATGCCCTGCAATTGCCCTTGCACATTGTGGCGTTTGATTATGTCCAGGCCCTGGCGGTGGCCGGCTTCTTTGCCCCCGAGCAGATCAGCCAGGCCCTTGAAGGCTACCTGCAAGCCCATCGGCAATGGTTGACGGAGCAAACCGGGTCGATGAGTAAACTCGGCATCCAGGTCACCAGCGAAGTGGTGTGGGTCCAGCACCCCTACGAGGAGATTGTGCAATTCGTCAATGAGATGCCGCTGGCGCTGATCATCAAGGATGCGCAGGAAGAACCGGCCTTGAAACGGGTATTTTTCACGCCGCTGGATTGGCAACTGTTGCGCGACTGTCCGGTACCGGTGCATCTGGTGACCCATGCGCTCAACCCGCGTCCACGCAATGTGTTGGCGATCATCGATGTGCTGCGCAGTGAAGAGCAGGATCATGAATTCAATGACCAGATCATCGACGCCGCCGTGAAGTTGGCCGAGGTCTGCGAAGCCCGGCTGGAACTGCTGCACGTGTTTGACTGGACGTCCTTGTATACCCAGGACATGGGCTTTGGCGCACTGCCGCTGGCCACCGGAATTCATGAAGCGTTGGGAGTGGCTCAGAATGAGGCGTTTGCGGCCATCGCCGAACGCCATGGCGTGCCACCCGAATGTCGCCACTTCATGGAGGGCATGCCGGTACCGAGCATTTGTGAGTTCGCCGCCGAGCACCACTGCGATGTGATTGTCATGGGCACGGTTCAGAACAAGGGCCTGGACAAGTTACTGGGGACCACGGCCGAACAGTTGTTGCATCGGGCGCCGTGCAGCGTGTTGGCGATCAAGCCGGGCCAGATGTTGCAATCCTGAGCAATGGGGCACAAAGACGTCTATCAGTGGTTGGGCCGCGGCGGAGAAGGACATGAGCGACTTTCTGAATGCTGAGCAACTGGAGGGTCTGGATGCCTATTGGCGGGCCTCCAATTATCTGGCCGTGGGGCAGATTTACCTCAAGGACAACCCGCTGCTGAAGCTGCCGTTGTCCCTGGAGCACATCAAGCCGCGCCTGCTTGGCCATTGGGGCACGACACCCGGGTTGAACCTGATCTATACCCACCTCAATCGCTTGATCAAACAGCACGATCTGAACATGATTTTCATCGCCGGTCCCGGTCATGGCGGCCCTGCGGTGGTCGCCCAGACCTACCTTGAAGGCACGTACACCGAGTTCTGTCCGTCGGTGGAGTGCAACAGCAACGGCCTGGTTCGCCTGTTTCGGCAGTTTTCGTGGCCTTATGGCATTTCCAGCCATGTATCGGCTCAAATTCCCGGATCGATCCATGAAGGTGGCGAACTTGGCTACAGCCTGGCCCATGCCTACGGTGCCGCGTTTGATAATCCGGAGCTGATCGTCGCCTGCGTCATCGGTGACGGTGAGGCGGAAACAGGCACGCTGGCCGCCAGCTGGCATTCCAACAAGTTCCTCAATCCGGTGCGTGACGGCGCCGTTTTGCCGATTCTGCACCTTAACGGCTACAAGATCGCCAACCCCACCGTACTGTCCAGAATCAGCGAGGATGAGCTGTCAGCCCTGCTGTATGGCTATGGCTACGATCCCTATTTCGTCGAAGGCGACGACCCGATGCAAGTGCATCAGGCCCTGGCCCAGACGCTGGACACCATGGTCCTGAAGATTCGAGGCATCCAGCTCGACGCGCGCCGCTCCTCGCGATCCGCACCGCCGGAACGGCCCCTGTGGCCAATGCTGGTGTTACGAACCCCCAAAGGTTGGACCGGTCGAAGTTCGTCGATGGCCATCGAGTCGAGGGCACCTGGCGCGCGCATCAGGTGCCGCTGGCCGATTTCCAGCAACCGGCTCATCTGTGCCAGCTGGAAGAATGGCTCAACAGCTATCGCCCAGACGAACTGTTCGATGCCAACGGTGCGTTGTTGCCTGAACTGGCGGCGCTGGCACCGACCGGTCATCGTCGCATGAGCGCCAACCCCCATGCCAACGGTGGCGTACTGTTGCGAGCGCTCGATCTACCGCGCTTTACCGACTATGCCGTGCCGTGCGAAGTGCCGGGTAGCCTGCGTGCGGAGGCCACACGTGTCATGGGCACCTATTTGCGCGACGTGATGAAAAACAACCTGAGCGCCAGCAATTTTCGCCTGTTCGGTCCGGATGAAACCGCCTCGAACCGGCTGGATGCCGTCTATGAAGTCAGCGCCAAGGCCTGGATGGAGCCGCTGGAGCCGGACGACCTCAATCTGGCAGCCGATGGCCGGGTGATGGAGATCCTCAGTGAACAAGTGTGCGAAGGCTGGCTGGAGGGCTATTTGCTGACCGGACGCCATGGTCTGCTGTCCTGTTACGAGGCCTTCATCCATATCGTCGATTCGATGGTCAACCAGCATGCCAAATGGCTGAAGACCGCCGCCGAGGTGCCATGGCGCAAACCGGTCGCTTCGCTCAATTACTTGCTGACCTCCCATGTCTGGCGTCAGGACCATAACGGGTTCTCCCACCAGGACCCGGGGTTCATCGATCTGGTGGCCAATAAAAAGGCGGACGTGGTACGCATCTACCTGCCACCCGATGCCAACTGCCTGCTGTCCGTGACCGACCACTGCCTGCGAAGCCGCAACTACATCAATGTCATCGTCGCCGGCAAGCAACCGGAATGGCAATGGCTGGATATCGATGCCGCCATCCGCCACTGCCAGACGGGTATCGGTCGCTGGAGCTGGGCGTGTCGTGATGATGGCGACCCGGACGTGGTGATGGCCTGCGCTGGTGACGTGCCGACCCTGGAAACACTGGCCGCCGTGACCCTGTTGCGCGAGTACGTGCCGGACTTGCGGGTGCGGGTGGTCAATGTCGTGGACCTGATGGTTTTGCAATCGTCGTTCCAGCACCCCCATGGTCTGCCGGACAGCACTTTCGATGAGTTGTTTACGTGCGACAAACCGGTGATTTTTGCCTTCCACGGCTACCCGGCGCTGATCCATCGACTGATCTACAAACGCACCAATCACGAGAATTTCCACGTGCGCGGGTTCAACGAGGAGGGCGCGACCACCACGCCGTTCGATATGGCGGTGCTCAACAACCTGGATCGTTATCAGTTGGCACTGGACGTCATCGAACGCGTACCCCGGCTGCACGATCAGGTGCAAAGCGCGCGGTCGCGCTACTGGTCGACCATGGAGAAACACAAGCTCTACCTCATTGAACATGGGCAGGACATGCCGGAAGTACTGAACTGGCAATGGACGCCCGTGGCAGCCGCCGCAATCGAACACTCACCCGAGTAGAGGCAGATCATGAGCCAGTACCGAAAGCTGTTATTGATCATCGACCCGGCCTTGCGTCATTCCCCGGCAGTCAATCATGCAGCCGCGCTGGCCAAGGCCAGCGGCGCCAGTTTGCATATCGCAGGGTTGATAGGGCCACTGGACCTTTTGTCCTTGCTTGAACAGGGTGACCGGGAAACGGCGCGTGAGGCCTACCTGCAGGATCACCGCGACTGGCTCAAGGCGCAGACCGACAATTTGCGTACACGGGGACTGGAGGTGACGATCGAGGTGGCATGGGCCGACGACCTGCGGCAAGACATCCTGACGCATGTCGCGGAAATGCAGCCCGACCTGCTGATCAAGGAGGTTCAGCATGAATCCTTGTTCAAGCGCGCCTTTTTCACGCCCCTGGACTGGTACCTGCTGCGCCACTGCCCGATACCTGTATACCTAGTGGGCGCGAGCAGCTTCGTATTGCCGAGCAAGATTGTCGCCGCGGTGGAGGTGTCCGATAAGGAGTCGCCCGACAACGAACTCAATGAGCGAATCATTCAGCAAGCCACTGGCCTGGCCATGCAATGTGGTGCCGATCTGCATTTGCTCTACGCCTGCAACATTTCGGCGGGTTACCTGGCGGACATGGACGGTCTGACCCTTGCGGAGCTGACCAAGGCGTTGCGCAAGGACCTGGAAAAAAACTTCCTCAAGTTGGCGAGCCATTACGGAGTGGCCGCCGATCATCGACACTTCGTGATTGGACACCCCGTTTCCGCGCTGAGCGAGTTTGCCAATGAGCAGAATGTCGATGTGATCGTGATGGGAAAGGTCCAGTCCGGCGGAATGGACAAGCTATTGGGCAGTACGACCGAACACATTCTGTATCAGGTCCCTTGCTGCGTCATGGCGGTCTAGAAGCGTCGAGGAGGTGACAGAACCTCAGGGTGAGGTCTCTGTTACCTGGGTGAATACCGCAACGGGTTTGAGTGGCAGGAGCGCGGGAAACTCTTCAGGCGTCAGGGTTTCCCTTTCCAGCAGCAGCCGCGCACCAGCGTCGAGATCGGCGCGTCGGCTTTCAAGCAAAGCCTTGGCCCGTCCATAGGCCTCCTCGATCAAGGCACGAATACCGATGTCGACTTCCCTGGCCGTTTGTTCCGAGTAGTCTTTCTCACCGACACCCTGCATGCGCTCACCCAGGTAGGTTGCGCTTTGCCGCTCCAGTACCGATTGACCGAGTACGGGACTCATGCCAAACCGGGTGATAAATTGCCGGGCGATGTCCGTCGCGCGGGCCAGGTCATCGGCCGCGCCGGTGGAAATCTGGCCATAGGCAAGGTATTCGGCAGCACGCCCGGCCATCAGGACCACGATCCGGTCCTTGAGCATTTGGCAACTGATGAGAAAGTGATCTTCGGTCGGCCGTTGCAGGGTATAGCCCAGCGAGCCGATGGCACGCGGCACGATCGAGACTTTGTGCACCGGGTCCATGGCCGGCAGGCTGCTGGCGGCCAGGGCATGCCCCATCTCGTGATAGGCCACCACTTGGCGCTCTTCCGGGCGCAGCACGCTGCTCTTGCGTTCAACGCCGGCGACAATGCGTTCCACGGCGGCGGTGAAATCGTCGAGACTGACCGCGACGGCGCCACGACGGGTGGCCACGATGGCCGCTTCGTTGACCAGGTTGGCCAGGTCGGCGCCGGTGAAGCCCGTGGTAATGTCGGCTATACGCTCGCCATTGAGGCCTGGTTCCACGGTGATCTTTTGAAGGTGGACCTTGAGGATCGCCTGGCGGCCCTTGCGGTCAGGACGATCGACCAGAATCTGCCGGTCGATGCGACCGGCCCTGAGCAGTGCAGGGTCCAGCACTTCCGGCCGGTTGGTCGCGGCCAGCAGTACCGCGTGCGTTTTCGGTCAATGTAGACCGCTTGGCTCCGGCGCGATTGACATTGATCAATAGCGATCAAATCAAACGTCGGTCGCTTTAACGAACGCGAATCACCGACCACTTCTGATGTGCATGAGTCGGAACTGCCCGGGTGTATGTCTCGCGCAAGCAATTGACATAAATCAACGCAAAGGCCGTCTCGACAGAGGATTCTGAATTTGCAACGAAGGTGCCTGATCCAGCGGCGAACACGACAGTGGCCCGCGGACAGCGGCAAGCGTGCAAACCCCATGGAGTCCGATCATGAGCCAGTATCGACGGTTATTGCTGATCATCAACCCGGCCCTGCGCCAATCTCAAGCCATGAACCATGCTGCCGCCCTGGCCAAGGCCAGCGGTGCCAGCTTGCACGTCGCCGCCTTGATCCCTTCCTGGAAACTGTTGTCGCTGCTCGAAGAGGGCGATAGGGAAAAGGCTCGCGAAGGTTACCTGCAAGACCATCGCGATTGGTTGAAGTATCAGGCGAGTCAACTGCGCGATAGCGGCATCGAGGTGACTTCAGAAGTCACCTGGACCGACGACATCCAGCACGACATCCTCGATCACGTCGCAGAAATGCAGCCCGATTTGCTGATCAAGCAAGTGCAGCACGCGTCAGCGCTGCAGCGCGCGTTCTTCACCCCGCTGGACTGGCGCTTGCTGCGTCATTGCCCGATACCGGTCTATCTGCTTGGCGAAGGTGACCATGCCTTGCCGCGCAAGGTCGTGGCGGCGGTCGACGCTTCCAATACCCTGGCACAGGACAGCGAGCTCAATGAGCGGATCATCCAGCAGGCTTACAGCCTCGCCATACAGTGTGAGGCCGAGTTGCACTTGCTGTACGCCTGCGACATTTCCACCCTGTATCTGGGAGATCCGGGAGGCGGAGGCCTGACGCTTTCGGACCTCGACAGGCAGTTACGTAAAGGACATGAAAAAACCTTCCTCATGCTCGCCGACCGTTATGGCGTGCCTGCTGACCGGCGGCACTTCATTGAGGGACACCCTGTCGCGGTGTTGAATGCGTTCGCCGATGAGCAGCATGTGGATGTGATTGTAATGGGCAGGGTCCAGTCGCACGGCCTGGACAAGTTCCTTGGCAGCACGACCGAACATATCCTGTATCAGGTGGCGTGCAGCGTTTTGGCTGTCTAGCAGCGGTCGTTCGAGCCCGGGAACTGCGTCACGATATCCCCCGGTTGGCCAGGCGACTTGTCCTGCACGTTGACTTACACGCCAAACGGATAGGTTTCGTCTTCCGGCTCCAGCTGCTGGTTTTTCGGCAGGGGCAGCGCGGTGACCGGCGTGGTTTGCTCGATCCAGATCATGGCATCGAATTGTTCGGCCAGCATCGACTCGAAGTAGTGACTGAACCGCTCGCTTTCGGGGCGGTAAATCACTCCGATGGCCCGTTCCAGCAAGGGCGCGGACAGAACGCTGCGCAGCACTTTGCGCTGCGGGTCTCGCCAGTCGGTCAGAGACGCCGCCACCCCGGCCTTGAGAAACTGATGCTCCCAGCTGTCCGGTCGGGAAGGGCGGACGTCTTTGATCAACATCTCGCCGTCCCAGTCATCGGCGGCAGCGACCTGGCCTCGGTCGGTGGCCATGCCAATCAGCACGACATCGCGCCCAAGGGCGCTTCGGCACAGTTGACCGATATTGAACTGACCCTTCCAGCCCATTTCCGTGGCGGCCGCATTGCCGATATGGGAGTTGTGGGCCCAGACCACAGCCTTGGCTTGGGAGCCCCGGTGATCGAGCAACGCACGCAAGGTATCGAACATGTGCCGATCACGCAGGTTCCAGGAAGCCGTCGACCCTCGATAAATCGCCCGGTAATACTGTTCCGCCGCCATCACCACCCGTGCATTCTGCGTCGCATTGAAGAACGCTTCGTCGTCGCGGATGAGCCCGGCCAATTGTTCAGTCAGCATGGCATTGAGCTGCTCGACCACCGGCTGTTCGCAGGGCATCACACCGCCACGTTCGACGAAGTGGCCGTACAGCGCCGGATCATCCTGCCACGGCGTCAAACAGCCATAGCGTCGCCGGGCTTCATGGGCCAGACGCGGGTCGACCCGGTCCAGATAGCCCAGCACTTCATGAATGGAGTTGCGCAAGCTGTAGACGTCCAGGCCGCGAAACTCGACGCGCTGGTCAGGGACCTGTTGGTGATTGTACTGATGCAGCCAGTGGGCGAATGCCTTAACCTCGCTGTTGCGCCACATCCAGGTCGGGAAGCGGCTGAAGATGTGGCGCTTCCAGGCTGAATGCGCCACCCCCCGGACATACTGGTCGACATGACCGGCGTCCGGCCAGTCGGCTTCCACTGCCACGATATTGAAACCGTGCCGCTCGATCAGCCCCTGGGTGATCGCCGCCCGGGTTCGATAGAAATCGCGGGTTCCATGGCTCGCTTCGCCGATCATCACCACACGTGCATCGGCGTAGCGATCGAACAGGTTGGCAAAAGCGGGGGAGTCCAGCTCTGGCAGGGGTTCAGCGTATTGGCGTAACACTGGGGTTATGTGTGCCGTGTCTACGTGATGTTGCTGGCCGCGGGGCTTATCCGGCCATTTCTGCGAAGGTGAGTTCATGAGTTCATCCCCCAAGGGTGGGTTGCTGACGGCGGCAGGGCGCTCGGGGCGTACCAGACACTCACCCGTTCAAGATCGTTGCGCAGGTTCTGACACCGGGCGCCAACGCTACCAACCCTCTGTGTCCTTCTGCCTGATTATGTCTACACCGCGACCCAGGGGATTGGTTGAGATTTATCAATAAAGAGCGCAATCCCCCAGGCGAAGATAGTGATCCGCCAACGCCAGAGGTAACAGCCATGAACGTATCCAGCCTGCGGCATATGGATCGGGCACCTCATGTTCTGGCCCTTTGCCTGGCTACGCTCATGGGTTGTACGGGTACACGCGAAGAGGCGCTCCAGCAAACGTCCACTCTGTCGGGGATCGCCATGGCGGACAGCGTTTGTTCGCTGTGCCATGGGCTGACGGGGGAGTCTGTCTCGCCCATGTTTCCCAAGTTGGCGGGCCAGCAAAACGAGTATATGCAGTTGCAACTGACCGATTTCAAAAACCATGGACGTAGCGCTGCAACTGACAGCCGGTACATGGGGGGATTGTCCCATTTGACCAAGACTCAGATTGCCGAACTGGCCGACTATTTTGCGAGCCAGCGAGCCATGCAGGCTGACACCGGGACGCCAGATGCGCGAGGTGAAGTGATCTTTCGCCAGGGCTTGCCTGAGAGGGGCATCCCACCGTGCAGCGCTTGCCACGGGAAGGACGGCGGGGGCAATGGAGTGATTCCACGGGTGGCGGGCCAGCATGCCAGCTATATGAGCCATCAGATCATGGTGCTGCAGCAGACCGGGCAACGCCCCAACGGTGCTCCGATGTTGCCGGTGGATCATGCACTTTTCCAGGCCGATGCCGAATCCGTCGCCCGATACATGGCGGCACTCGGGACAAAGCAATGATTGCCCTGCGGGGGCTCCGTGATGGGCATTCAGTCACCTGAACGAGCACCGTCATCAGCGCCAGCCGGTAGGTCGCGTGTCACGGAACAAGCACGATCGCACCGTTGAACTGACCACTACGCAACAGCGTCAGTGCCTGATTGGCATCGTCAAGGGAAAACTGGGTGGTGTCGCAGTGTACGGGTGTGTGTTGCAGTTCTTTAAAAAACGCTGTGCCATCGTCGCGGGTCAGATTAGCCACAGATCGTACGCTGCGCTCGCCCCATAGCAGCCGATAAGGAAAGGCCGGGATGTCACTCATGTGAATGCCGGCGCAAATCACGCAGCCCCCCTTGACCGTGACGGCCAGCGCCAGCGGTACCAGCGCCCCGACCGGAGCGAAAATCAGGCTGGCATCGAGCAGGTGCGGAGGAGGCTGGTCCGACGAACCGGACCATTTCGCACCCAAGGATCGGGCATATGCCTGTCCTGCTGTGTCATCCGGTCGAGTGAAAGCGTACACCTGCTGGCCTCGTCCCCGTGCGACTTGAATGGCCAGATGCGCTGCGGCCCCAAAACCATAAAACCCAAGGTGGTGTGCGCCTTGTGCCATTTGCAAGGCACGAAAGCCGATCAGCCCGGCACACAGCAACGGTGCGGCCTCGGTATTGGAGAGGGACCCAGGGATAGGAAAACAAAAGCGTTGGTCAGCCACGGTGTATTCGGCGTAACCACCGTCCAGATGACATCCAGTGAACATGGCCTGATCGCAGAGGTTTTCCCGACCGGTCTGACAGAATGCGCACTGACCACACGTCCAGCCTAGCCAGGGAACCCCCACCCGCTGGCCGATGCGCCCGGGGTCTGCATGGGTGCCGACCGCCATGACTTCACCGACGATTTCATGCCCCGGCACCCGGGGCAGCACCGCTTGAGGCAATTCACCGTCCACCAGATGTAAATCGGTACGGCAGACACCGCAGGCCAGGACTTTTATCAATAGTTGATTGGCACTGGGTGCCGGAATGGGCCGGTCTTCCCGTTGCAGCGGCTGACCGGGTGCGTGTAAAACCATGACGCGCATCATGATGTCCGGTTCACCGGGATCAACAGACAGGAGGGCGATGGCAGCCGGCAATCAACTGCTTGAGGCCTTCCAGATTAAGGATTTTGACGTCACGGCCTGAAACTTCCACGAGTGCTTGATCCCGCAGATGTGCGATGCCACGACAAATGGTTTCCAGGCGCAGTCCCAGGTAGGAGCCGATTTCCTCACGGCGCATTTTCAACACGAAATCCGTCGATGAATATCCACGGATATTCAAGCGTTGCGACAGATTCAGTAAAAAAGCTGCCAGACGCTCGTCCGAGTTCATGTTGCCCAGCATCATCAGCATGTCGTGATCGCGGACGATTTCGCGGCTGAGAATCTTGTTCAGATTGTGCTGCAGGGATGGCAGCTCATGGGCAAGTTCTTCCAGGTGAGCAAAGTGGATGGGGCAGACCTCGCTATCTTCAAGGGCAATCGCATTGCACGCATGTAGGTCCGTGCTAATAGCGTCAAGGCCGAGCATTTCACCAGGAATCTGAAAGCCAGTGACCTGCTCGCGACCATCGACCGAAAGGACGCTGGTCTTGAAGGAACCGATTCGCACCGCATAAAGCGAGCGCAACGGATCGCCTGCACGGTAAAGCGTCGCGCCTTTTTTGACCTTGAAGCGCTGCACTATCAACGTGTCCAGACGCTCGACTTCCTGACCGGTCATGCCGATGGGCAGGCATAACTCCATCACACTGCAGCTCGAGCACGCAGCCTTCAGGTAATGGGGTTGCAGAGAGCGGACTTCTGGCATGAGAAGTGAGGTCAATTGGGAGGTTTCACTAAGGATAGGCGGCGTGACGACTGACACGCGCCGGATTCTCAGGATGGCGGGTTGTTATAGACGAACGGAACATTCTTTGCGCACTTTTACCCGAATGCCGGCTTGGGCATTTGATGTAAATCCACCATTGGCGTGGGGGCTTCGTACTTTTCGGCAGTGTGAAGAAGGGAAGTTTCGCACCATTGGTATTGATAAAGCAGGGTGATTTGATATTTATCAACGTCAGTCACATTCCAGCGGAGCAACCTGAGTTAACGCTGGTGCTTGATCCGGCGTGGACGCAACGGCCGAGCCCTGCGATGAGCAGCGATAGGCGTTGAAGTCCCTCTGCCTGGAGTCAGATCGTGAACCAGTATCAACGGTTGTTACTCATCACCCACCTGGCCCTGCGCCATTCTCCGGCGATCGACCATGCAGCTGCGCTGGCCAGGGCCAGTGGTGCCAAGTTGCATATCACAGCGTTGATTCCTTCGTTCAAACTGTTGTCACTGCTCGAAGAAGGCGATCGGGAAACAGCTCGGGAGCGTTACCTGCAGGACCATCGCGACTGGTTGAAGGACCAGGCCAGAAAACTCCATGACAGAGGGATCGAGGTGACCACCACGTTGGCTTGGGCTGACGACATGGAGCAAGACATCCTCGATCACGTCAGGGAATTGCAGCCCAACTTGTTGATCAAGGAAATCCAACACGACTCATCACTCAAACGCGCGTTCTTCACGCCGCTGGACTGGCACTTGCTGCGCCACTGTCCGATACCGGTTTATCTGGTGGGCGGAGTTCGTCATGCCTCGCCGCGCAAGGTCGTGGCGGCGGTTGATGCGTCTGCGGGCGACTCTGAAAACAAAGAATTGAATGACCATATCGTCCAACAGGCTTCCAGTCTCGCGGTCCAGTGTGATGCACAATTGCATTTGCTTTATGCCTATGACATTTCGCAAGACTATCTGGAGGAACTGGGCGGTGGCTTGAAACTGTCGGAGCTGACCAAATGGCGGCGCAAAAAGTCGGAGGAATGGTTCCTGAAGCTCGCCGGCCGGTACGGTGTTCCCGCTGACCGTAGGCATTTCGTACTAGGGCATCCTGTTACGGCGCTGAGCGAGTTCGCCAACAAGCATCACGTGGATGTGATCGTGATGGGCCGAGTCCAAGACCACGGCCTGGTCAAGCTTCTGGGCAGCACGACTGAACATATCCTGTACCAGGTGCCTTGCAGCGTTCTGGCAGTCTAGAGCGGACTTCTCTTGTCGGTTGGTGATTGATAATGGTCTTTCTACAATAGTTGGTGTGGTAGTGAGGATTTGATATGAACGTCTTGCTTAATGAACTGCACGCTTATCATCATGAGGTTGCTACCAAAATTACTCAGATCAAAGGATTGGTGGGTAGGGTGAGGGATGAATCTGCTGGTGCCGATGACTTCAAGCAGTTGTTCAAGATGCTGGAAGCCTTGCATGGTGATGCAGAGCGACGCCATCATGAAAATGAAGAGCTTATTCGGCGGGCCTTGCTAGCGACTGAGGCACCGATCCACCAACGGGTCAAGGATATCGAGCGGGATCATCTGGCATTTGAGCGTATTGCTGGACAGCTCAAGATGTTGGAGGACTCGACTCAGGAGGGAAGAGTGATCGCTGACACTATCGATGACTTCATCAGGAAATACTACGATCATATGGAAGCTGAGGAGAGTATTTTCTTTCCGATGGCTGATAAGTGGCTATCAGACATCCAGTGGGAGGAAACAAAGCGTCAATGGCATTAATCGGAATTCTTATCGTCCACTTTTAGTTGGATTGGGCTGCGATTTAGTATTTTGCGAGACGCCCTCAACTCTGCCCCGCCGGCTTCCTGGCAGGGGCAGGGCAGCCTGAGAATCAGTCGCCTTTGATTGGCACGACTTTATCCGCTTTCATGGCTTCGGGCTTTTTCGGCAGCGAGATGCTCAGCACGCCCTTGCTGAAACTCGCGTCGATCTTCTCGGCATCGACACCCTTGGGCAAGTTGAACACCCGCTCGAAGGAGCCGTAGTGACGCTCGCTGAGGTGATAGCCCTTCCTTTTTTCTTCCTTGTCCTCTTTCTTTTCGCCCTTGATGATCAGGCTGCCGTTGGACAGTTTGATCTCAATGTTTTTCTGATCCATGCCAGGCAGTTCAGCCGTGATTTCGAAGCTATTGTCTTTCTCGGTGATGTCCACGGCAGGCAGGCTGTGGCCGATCAGTTCCCGTCGCCAGAGCGGCTCGACATCGAACAGCCCGCGACCGAATGGCGACAGCCCCGAGCCGCGATTGAAGTCTTCGAACAAGTGATCAACCTGCTGCCGGAGTTTTTCCAGGGGGCGCCAAAGGTCTGTTGCCACCGGATGCTGACTGGCTTTGTCGTCGCTATGAACCGGCACTTTTTTTTTCGTTGTTGCTCATTTTGATTTCTCCTCTTGGGTGATAGAGATGGATCGCAAACACCCGCTTGGCGGTCCACCACGACAGAACAAACACGCGGCGCTGGCCCTTACAAAGCCAGTGTCCCGGACCACAGCATCCAGCCGGCGAAGGCTGCCGCCGTCCAGATAATGATCAGCAGTCCCGTCTCGGGGCCGCTGAGCGGTTGCCCCTGACGAGCCTTCATGGTGGCCAGGTAAATCAATGAACCCGGGGCGTATAGCAAAGCGCTGAGCAACATGTATTTAGGCCCGGCGGCATACAGCAGCCACAGGCAATACAGCGTGGCGACCGAGGCGATGGCCATGTCGCGTAGTTGCAGGGCACGGTGGCCGGCATAGGTCTGGCCCTGCCAGGTCAGTTTCAGGGCATACAGACCGCTGAACAGGTACGGCAGCAGAATCATCGAGGTGGCCAGGGAGATCAACGCGAGGTAGCTGGCGCTCGAATACAGGGTCAGCAACAGGAACAGTTGAATGCAGCCGTTGGTGATCCATAGCGCGTTGGCCGGCGCCCCTTGCCTGTTTTCCACGGCAAGCGCGCCCGGCATGACCTTCTCCCTGGCCGGTGTGAACACCGATTCCGCCGCCAGCAGCGTCCAGGCGAGCAGGGCGCCACCCACCGAAATAATCAAGCCGAGGCTGATCAGCACCGCGCCCCATGGCCCGATGGCAACTTGAAGCACGCCGGCCATCGAAGGGTTTTTCAGGGCGGCCAGTTCAGGTTGTGTGAGAATGCCCAGTGAGAGCAATGACACTGCAATCAACAGCAACAGGGTGATGACAAAGCCGATGACCGTGGCGCGGCCGACATTGGCCCGCTCCGCCGCGCGGGCGGAGAACACGTTGGCGCCCTCGATCCCGATGAACACCCAAACGGTGACCAGCATGGTGCTTTTGACTTGGTCGAGGGTGCTGCCCAGCGCGGGCGAGCCCCAGAAATCGACACTGAAGGTTTCACGCTGGAAGGCTGCGATCACCAGGCCGATGAATAAAAGCAACGGCACGATCTTGGCCACCGTCGTCAACGCGTTGGCACGCGCTGCCGTGTGCATGCCCCTGAGAATCATCCAGTGCAATGACCATAGCACCACGGACGCACCGGCAATCGCCGCTTTGTTGTTGCCTTCGCCGAACAGGGGGAAGAAATAACTCAGCGCGGCGAACAAAATCACCAGGTAGCTGACGTTGCCGATCCAGGCGCTGATCCAATAGCCCCAAGCTGAATTGAAGCTGAGGTACTCGCCACCCAGGGCGCGGGCGTAGGCGAACACGCCGTTGTCCAGCGCCGGCTGGCGGTTGGACAAGGTCTGATACACCAGTGCCAGCGACAGCATGCCGACACCGGTGATCAGCCAGCCAATCAGGATCGCCCCGGCCCCCGCACTGGCCGCCATGTTCTGCGGCAGGCTGAAAATGCCGCTGCCGATCATCGAACCGATCACCAGGACAATCAGCAGGCTCAAGGACAGGCGCTTGGGTTCCACCTTGCGCAAACTGCCTGCAAGTGGGTGGCAGTCGGCGGGAGTACCGGTTGGGTGCCTTGCAGGTGCGTAGCCATGGGAGCCTCCACGAAACGAGAGTTTCTACACTCATCGAATGCGATGGTGCGAATGCTGACTCTAATTTCTGCGTGAACGTCCAACGCCTGGTTGATTTAGATCAGAAAGAGCGAATACAGCCGATTTATCCGGGCACAGCCCTGACCTCTGTTGTGTCCAACGCCTCAATTGCTGCGTTTCGGCGGACACGAAAGACATTCGGGTCCTAAGCTCCACCTCGATGAGCGGCAGATGTTGTTACAGCGAGCCATGCAAATCGCTTTTTGAGGAACTTACTTCGATGCTCAGTAAGTGGCTGGACCCCCTACTATTGCTGCTCACCGCACTGACGCTGCTGGCCGGCGGCGTTGCGCATGTCGCGCACAAACCCGATTGGGCATCGATGTGCTGGGCCGCGGGCAGTCTGGTGATGTCCGCGGTGCTGCTCATCGA
Organism: Pseudomonas sp. VI4.1; assembly: GCF_002029345.1. Taxonomy (NCBI): domain Bacteria; kingdom Pseudomonadati; phylum Pseudomonadota; class Gammaproteobacteria; order Pseudomonadales; family Pseudomonadaceae; genus Pseudomonas; species Pseudomonas sp. VI4.1. Next base: position 42,436 of record NZ_MULM01000178.1, on the reverse strand, counting down.
GATCGTCAGGCGCCTGGCCCGGCGCGAAGCCGGTGTGGACCTGATCGCGCTGCTGTCGATCAGCGCCGCCCTGGTCTTTGAGCAGACACTGGTGGCGGCGGTGATTGCCTTGATGCTGGCGACCGGACGAACCCTGGAGTTTTTCACCAAGCAACGCGCTGACCGTGAGCTTCGTGCGCTCATCGACCGGGCGCCACGTTTTGCCTGGCTGCAGGAGGAGGGCGGCTTACGCAAGATCCCCGTTGAGCAGGTCCAGCCGCATCAAACATTGCTGGTGCGGCTGGGGGAGGTGATACCGGTCGATGGTCGCCTGCTGAGTCCTGCGGCCATTCTCGACGAATCTGCGCTCAGCGGTGAGTCGTTGCCCGTAACCCGTCGAGAAGGTGAGCAAGTGCACAGCGGCGTTTCCAACGTGGGTGCGCCCATCCTGCTAAGCGCCACGCGAACGGCCGCGCAGAGTACCTATGCGGGCATCGTGCGGCTGGCCGAGGCGGCACGTCGTTCGCGCGCACCTTTCGTGCGCCTGGCCGACCGCTATGCCTTGTTCTTCATCCCACTGACGTTGCTGATTGCCGGATTGGCCTGGCAGGTAAGTGGCGATCCCTTGCGAGCGCTGGCGGTTCTGGTGGTGGCCACGCCTTGCCCTTTGATTCTGGCGGTACCGATTGCCTTCATGTCAGGTATTTCGAGGGCCGCGCGGCGCGGGATCCTGATCAAGGACGGCGCGACCCTGGAAGCGCTGGCCGGGGTCAAGCAGGTGTTTCTCGACAAGACCGGTACGTTGACCAGCGGCCATGCCCGCCTGCAGTCGATAGAGGTCAACGGGCTGGGCGATCCGCAGCGCCTGCTTGGCCTGGCCGCTTCGCTGGCGCAGGCCTCGACGCACCCCATCTCCCAGGCCATTGTTGAAGCAGCGCATCAGCGTCAGTTGCCGCTCAGCGTTCCGCAGGAAGTAGAAGAAAGCCCAGGCTCTGGACTTTGTGGGCGGGTCGATGGCGTGCGAGTGCGTTTCGGCACGTTGTCTTTTGCGCACAAAGAAGCCCCAGTAACCGACTGGGCCGCCGCCATGCTGCGCCACATGGACTACCTGGCGTGCAGTGGAAGCTTCATCGACGTGGATGGGAAACTCGCTGGCCTGCTGGTTTTCTCGGACAACGTTCGGCGCGAAACTCCGCAGACGCTGCGTCGACTGCGCAACAGAGGTATTGAAAATATCGTCATGCTCACCGGGGATCGCCTGGAAACCGCGGAGATGATTGCGCTGTCTGCCGGGATTGACGAGCTGCGTGCGGGGTTGACCCCCGAGGATAAAGTGCGTGCTGTACAGCAAGGTTGCCTGCGCACTAGCACATTAATGGTCGGTGATGGCATCAACGACGCCCCCGCGCTGGCGGCGGCCAATGTCGGCGTGGCCATGGGGGCCAGCGGTGCCACTGCTTCTGCACAAGCCGCGGGTGTCGTGCTGCTGGTGGATCGGCTGGATCGGCTGGTCGAGGCGCTGGACATTGCCCGACGCACCCGCTACATCGCGCGCCAAGGTGTGCTGGTCGGCATGGGACTGTCGTTGCTGGCCATGGCGGTGGCGGCCCTCGGTTACCTGCCGCCGCTGATCGGCGCTGTGGTGCAGGAGGGCATCGACGTGGTGATCATCCTTAACGCCTTGCGGGCACTGGGGCCATTGTGGGGGCTGAGGAAACAAAAGCTTACCGCAGAGCATATCGATCGCCTGCAAGATGAACACCAGCAACTCTCCACCGTACTGAGCGATCTGCACCAACTGGCCAATGACTTTGCCCAGCGCCCACTTGCGCAGGCACAGACCGACTTGCTGGAACTGGTCGACAAGTTACAAACATCACTGGCGCAGCATGAGCGCGAAGATGAAAACACACTGTACCCGCTGCTGACGCGAAGCATGCCGGGCGAGGACCCGCTGTCAGCGATGAGCCACGTTCACCGGGAGATTTTTCGCCTTGTCCATTTGCTGGCGCGCATGAGCAGCGACTTCAGTTCCGCCCCCGCAACGGCACCTGCTGATGAGATTCAGCATCAGCTGATTCGTCTGGATACCCTCGTGCGACTGCACTTTGATCAGGAGGAGGAACTGTTTCGTTATCTGGATTGGCGCTAGGAATTCAAGCAAGCCATTTCGACGGCACGTTGAGCAGTTGCGACGGTGGCTCGAGTTGATTCAAAACGATCTCAGTCAAGCTCGGCAACGCGCCGCAGCGCAGGTGCCCATTAGTTTTTCTTCTTGATTAGCTTTCCTATGTAGTACTTGAGGCTAAAACGATCTTTAGGCCTTGGCAAGGTAGCCACCACTTTTTGTTTCGTGCAGCCCGCCACCGGTGAAATAGGGGTCGGGTATCAAGCCCTGAATGCCCGTCAGTTTTTCAAGAAACTGCAACATGGGCGCGGAGTTAAAGGCGTTGAAAACAGCCTTCAGATAGGGCGTGCATTCGTTGGGGCTGATTTGGCGTTTACTTTGACCTTTATAGCCACGTTCGTAGAGCATTTCGTTGGCGGTTGGCTCGACTGGATAGTTCGAACAAATATTTGCAATCAGGTCTTCCGGTAGAAAGTTATCGATGACGATGTGTGGAAATGGGGTGGCCTGGACGTAGTTATTTGCGGATAATAGTCGCGCCTGTACAGAGCTGTCGCTTGTTATTATGCTCGCCAAATTTACCTGATCAGAAATCATACCTTTATTAAGTCGCTGGGCAGCTGATGAATGTCTATCGCTAGTATAGTCCTGTGGCGAGTAGCGAATACGACTTTAATCGTGCGAGATAGGCACTATGTAGCTAAATGTTTTTGAAGTGTTTTTTTGCACTTATAGATCTATTAGAGAAAGATTCTTGAAGGGAAGTGAGTTGGGTTGCCGTGCAGCGTCAAATGCATCGTTACTTCATGCGGCGTATCGCACCTGTATAGACTGAAAACGTCATGAATGGAGGTGAGTGACGCCATCAATTCGACTTCCTGGCTATCACATTATTTTGAAACAAGGCAGCGTTTCAATCGGTTGAGTCTCCGGCATGGCAGTGCACGAAACGTGGATGGCAGGCAGGGGAACGCTCGCTTCATTAGGTGTTTTTGGAGGACGCCCCCGCTAGACCACTGCGCCAAACAAGTACCCCACCAAGGCCGTAATGCCCATGGCCAGAGCCCCCCAGAAGGTCACGCGCCAGGCGCCGGTCATGACGTTGGCCCCGCCAGCCTTGGCGGCAATGGCGCCCAATGTCCCGAGAAACACCAATGACATGCCCGATATCCAGGGCACCACGCTGTGCTCCGGCGCGACAAACGTCACCGCCAGAGGCAGCGCGGCACCCACCACGAAACTGGCGGCGGAGGCGAGGGCAGCCTGCAAGGGTTTTGCGGTGAGGGTGGCGCTGATGCCCAACTCGTCCCGGGCGTGAGAGCCCAGTGCGTCATGGGCCATCAATTGATCGGCCACTTGATGCGCCAGTTCGGGTGATACGCCGCGATGCATGTAGATATTGGCGAGTTCGATGTGCTCGGCTTTCGGGTCGCTTGCCAGTTCTGCCCGTTCGCGGGATAGATCGGCCCGCTCGGTATCGGCTTGGGAATGCACGGAAATGTACTCACCAGCGGCCATGGACATGGCGCCGGCCATCAACCCCGCCATACCGGTGACCAGCAAAGTGGCGTGGCTGGCGTTGGCGGCCGCGACGCCGATCAGCAGGCTGGCGGTAGAGACAATCCCGTCGTTGGCCCCAAGGACGGCGGCGCGCAGCCAGCCGATACGATCGCTTCGATGTGCCTCGGTGTGCCTGTGCATGAATTTCATTGTTTAAGGGGACTCCCTGTCATTAGGCGGTTCACGTCGGACGGGTTCCGGGCGGGCCGGCAATCGGCCGTCATCGGGCTTCAATTTGCGCCTGCAACTGGCCGCCGACAATGGATATTTCTTTGAACTGTTGCCCCTCGCGCAGCACGAACAACGCATCCATCCCGCGTTCCTGAGCCAGGCGTGGGCCCTCGGTTTCCCCCAGGACCATCAGCGCCGTGGCCCAGGCATCGGCGAGCATGCACGAGGCCGCCACCACGGTGACGGCGGCGAGCGGGTTGCACAGCGGCGCGCCAGTGGCCGGGTTCATGGTATGAGCATAGGAATGACCGGCCACATCGACCCAATGTCGATAGTCCCCGGAGGTCGCGATAGCAGCAGCGCCAAGTTCCATCACGCCCATGACTTCACGCACGTCCCGGCTGGGCTTTTCCAGGGCCACGACCCAGCGCTGGCCGTCAGGTTTGACGCCCCGGCGCGCATTTCGCCATCGATGCCGACCAGGTAGCGGGTGATGCCCAAACCCTCCAGGCAACGGGCCAGTTCATCAACGCCAAAACCTTTGGCGATGCCACTCAAATCAAGGTTCAGCGGCGCACGTTTGCGCACCTGATTGCGTTGCGGCTCAACCACCAGCGCGGCGCTGGCTAACAGCCGGGCGCGCGGCGCAATGGTGCCGATCGCCTGCTCTGTGACCGTCTGCTCCCCGGGGCCAAACCCCCAGGCGTTAACCAGATCACCGACAGCGATGTCGAAGGCGCCGCCGGATTGCTGACTGACACGCAGTGCCGCGGACAGCACCGTGGCCAACTCTTTGGGCACTGACACCCACACCTGCTCGGGGGCGGCGTTGAGGCGGTTGAGGTCCGAGTCGGGTTTCCAGGTGGACATTTGCTGGTCCACCCGGGCCACGGCGCTCGACAGGCGCTGACCAATTTCGTCGGCATCGATCCCGGCCCCGGCATAAAACAGGGCGGTGTAGCGGGTGCCCATGGTTTCGCCATTCAGGCTATAGCGCTGCAACTCAGTAGACGTCTTCACGGTAGCGTCCTTGTGCCTTGAGAGTCAGCACACTCAGGTTGAGAGGCGCCAACACTTCATCGAGGGCCTGCATCACGCCTTTGGCCATTTCGCGACTGCCACACACCAGCACCTGGGCACCTTTTTCAATCAGTCGGCGCAAGGCCAGGGCATCGCCGATCAGCCGGTCTTGCACGTAGCTGCGGTCCTGGACCTGAGAGAAGGCGGCGCGCAGTGCCGTGAGGCGACGGTCCGACAAGTATTGGTTGAGCTCCGGTTCATAGAGAAAGTCCGAGGCCGGGTTGCGTCCGCCCCAATACAAGTGCATCGGGTGTCGGGCCTTGTTGTTGCGGATAAAACCGGCCAGAGGACCGATGCCGGTACCGGCGCCGATCAGGATCACCGGGTGCGTGCCCGAAGCCGGACGAAATTGCGGGTTGGGCTGGATAAAGGCTTCGATCTGCGCGCCGATGTTCAGGCCATGAAGGAATTCCGAACACACGCCACCGTTGTGTTTACGCACACAGATCTCCAGCACGCCATCCTGGGAGCCGCTGGCCAGCGAGTAGAAACGCGGGACCGGGCTGCCGGGGGGCACAATCCCGACCAGGTCGCCGGCCAGAAAACTTGGCAGCTCGCCGCAGGCTTTGAAGCGCAGGATGTGGGTTGGCGCAATTACCTGTTCGCCATAGGCAATCCGCTCTGTCAGCTGCAATTGATGCGTACGCGGCTGCTGCGGGGTGTGAACCAGCACCAGATCCTGCCCCAACACTTCGCCCAACGCATGACCCCAGCGCGCAAACTCCTGAGAGGACTGGCGGTTGACGGTTTCCAACCCCAGCAATGGCGAGCCACCGGCCTGCAACATCGCGTCCTGCACCTGATGGGCGTACTGACAGAACATGCGCAAACTGACGGTCGCCCAGCCCCAGCACCGCAAAGGGCAGGCCGGGCTTGAGGCCGGTTTTGGCCAGCCGCGCCAGGAACTGCGAAGCCGAGGCCGGCGCATCGCCGTCACCATGGGTCGCGGTGAGGATGAACACCCGTTGGGCTTTGCGGTAATCGCCCACCCAATCATTCATCGCCGCGCTGTGCACCTGATGGCCACTCTGGTGCAAGGCGTCGTGCAAGGTTTTGGCAAACCCCCAGGTGCTGTTGTTTTCACTGCCCACCAGAATCACGATATCGGCGGAGTGGGCAGGGCTGTTGTGGCGGATGTTCGGGCCAGCCTTGCGCCGGCGCCACCACAACAGGATGCCGGTCACGCTCATCAACGGCACGCAGAGGGCGCAGAGCCCGAGCGGCAGGCCCAGCCACCAGAGGCCTTCGCCGGTGTGCAACTGGTAGATCAATTCATAGAGGTTGTGCATCGAGTCGTGGGCTTGATAGGACAACAAGGCGCCGCTGGCCTGATCCACGTAGCCGTCGCCCTGGGCCGTGCGCAGGGAAAACACATCACTCGGGTTGCCGGGGCTCGGGTAGACCAGCTCGCGCAGGTCGTTCAGGTCGGTGGCCTGCAAGGCTTTCAGCTTCGCCACCGGCAAGGCCGGGCCGGCGCTGACGTGGGCGGGGAAGGCGGGTTCACTTTGACTGCCGTCGGCGATAAAACCAAAAGTGGTGGCGGACATGTAGAGCCCGCTCAATGCCGACAGCAGCAGCCCGAGCAAGGCCAGTCTCCCGACCTCAGCATGCCAGCGCTGGCTGAAGGTGCCCCGCAGTGGCCGCAGCAGGTTGCGCCAGCCACCCAGGCGCCGGGCCAGCAATAGCGCACCGGACACCGACAGCAACAGCATGAACAGCGCGCCGGACACCCGACACCCCATGGCCCGGCGTGCCAAGAAACAGCGAGCGGTGAAGGTCTTTCACCCACCGTGAGAACGCGGATGGCTCGTAAGGTGCGAGGCTTTTGCCGGTCAATGGGTCGACCTTTTCAGCCCCGGCCTGACCGTTCTGGTTGTAGTAGACGATCACCGTGCCGGACGCTGTGCGCTGGATCTGCTCCACGCCCGGAAAGTGGCTGGCAACGCGCCCGGCCAGTTGGCCGACGTTGAGTTGTCCGGCAGGGGTGGACGTGCTGTGCAGGCGTTCCAGCGCCGGGTCGACAGACAGGATCGCGCCGCTGACGGCCAACAACATGACCAACAGGGCGGCGATCAGGCCAGGTAGGGAATGGAACTGACGAAGCATGTTCAGCCTCCGGAAATGGGGGTGCTACAGATCGTAAGTAAAGGACTCGACGTAGGTACTGCCGGTCGCTGGCTTGCCGGCGCCCTTGGACGTCAACGGCACGCTGACATCGGCGCGGGCGTCGCGTTTGTCCTCGACGGCGCTGTCGATGCGGATCTGATACCCGGCATCAATCAGGGTGTCTGCCAGTTCGACGCTGACTTTGAGCGTGCGCCCACTGCCGACACTGGCGCCGCTGACCCCGTCAAACTCGCTCGGGTTCATCCCGCTGCCACGGGCCCAGTCGCCCAGGTGCTTGTAGTACTTGGCCTTCTTGCCGGCCACCCACAGGGTTTTCTGGTACTGGCCGTTGGCGTCGGTCACATAGATCGCCAGGTAGGCATCATTGCCGCTGTAGTCCTTGAGCTGGGTGGTCAGGGTCACTTCCCGGGCCTGGGCCAGACCCGGCAGGGCAATGGCGCCGGCAAGGCAGGTGGCTGCGATGATCTTTTTCATGAGGGTGTCCTTTTGATCGTTAGGTCGAGAGCCTGGACCTGCTTGCTGACAACAACCTGAAGCGCAGGAAAAACTCATCGACAGGAGAGGCGTCATTCGGTGAGCGGGCTGCCGAGGTAATCCCTCGCATCGCCGTCGTCGCGGAAATGGATCTCGAGTGTGCGCAGGCGTAGCGAGGCCGGTGAGTAGCTGGCTTCGATGGCATTGCCTTTACGGTCCAGGCCCTTGAGCTCGTAACAACCGTCGTCGACCTTGATGCGTTGCACGCTCCAGCCGTATTGCCGCTCGACCTGCTGACGCAAGGTGTCGCGCGGTTGCCAGTCGCTCACCGGGTCGCTGCAATCGTCATCGGCCAGGGCGTAACCACTGAGCAGCAGGCTCAACAGCGTGGCATGGGCAATAAAACCTGATTTCATGATCTGTCTCCTGCCGAGGTCGGCGTCTGTGGCATACCCTAAAGTGCATTCCTGACAACCAGCTGAATCTTCAGATTCACGTCAGGTAAGGCGATTAAGGTGCTGCACGACAACCATCACAGGAGGTGCCAGATGCGGGTTTTATTGGTCGAAGACGCAGCGGGGTTGGGGGAAGCGGTGCGCGAACAGATCGCCGATGACGGCCACGCCGTCGATTGGGTGCAGCGTCTGGACCATGCGCGCAACAGCGTGCGCACCACGCCTTATGACCTGATCCTGCTGGACCTGATGCTTCCGGACGGTCGCGGGCTGGATTTTTTGCGTCAGCAACGCTCGGCAGGGGACGTGACTCCGGTGATTATCCTGACTGCCCAGGATCAGATCTCCGATCGGATTGCTGGCCTCAATGCTGGCGCCGACGACTACCTGGTCAAACCGTTCGACCTGTTTGAACTCTCGGCCCGGGTGGCGGCGGTGGCCCGGCGTTACAGCGGCAATCCCAATCCGCAGATCAAGCTCGGTGATTTGCAGGTCGACATGAGCGCCCGCACCGTGCAGCGGGCCGGCGCGACGGTGGACCTCACGGCGCGAGAATGGGCGCTGTTCGAGGCCTTTGTGCAGCGCCCCAGCGCGCTGCTGTCCAAGTCGCAACTGGAAGAGCGGCTGTATGCTTTCGGCGCGGAAATCGAGAGCAATACCATCGAGGTCTATATCAGCCGTCTGCGTAAAAAACTCGGGCGCGACCTGATTGAAACCGTGCGGGGCATGGGCTACCGGTTGATGTCCGCATGAAGCCGTCGTCAAGCCTGCAAAAGCGTCTCGGCCTGGGATTGACGTTGGGCACCACCTTGCTGTGGCTGGCGGCGACCGTCGGCGCCTGGCTGGTGGTGCAACATGAATTGAACGAGGCGTTCGACAGTGCGCTGGAAGAGACCGCGCAGCGCATCCTGCCCTTGGCCGTGCTGGAAATCAGCAACCGGGAAGAACCCCGTGAGGCGCAACATGTCGCCACCCTGAAAATGCACAAGGAATACCTGACGTACCTGGTGCGCGATGCCCAGGGTCAGATCCTGATGCAGTCTCACGACGCCAACCCGAAGATCTTCAACCAACAACCGGCCGAAGGCTTTTCAACCACAAAAAAATACCGTCTGTACGGCGCGAGTGCGCTGCGTGAAACGGTGTTTATCGAGGTTGCCGAACCGCTGGAACATCGCCGTGAAGCGGCACGGGAAGCCTTGCTGGCCTTGTTGTTGCCGTTATTGGCGCTGATTCCCATCAGCCTGTTAGGCACCTGGATGTTTGTGCGCATCAGCCTGCGCAGCGTATTGGCCTATCGTCGTGCCGTGGAGGCTCGCGGGGTGGGTGATCTGTCGCCGATCAACGGGGCGCAATTGCCGGCGGAAATCGCTCCTCTGGCGGAGGCGGTCAATCATCTGCTGGAGCGCTTGCGCAAGGCCTTGGAGACCGAGCGCAGCTTTACTGCCAACAGCGCTCATGAACTGCGTACGCCACTGGCGGCGACCCTGGCGCAAATCCAGCGACTGCACCATGAGGCGCCCGAGGGCCCGTTGCGAGTGCGTGCGGCGAAGATCGAAAACGCGTTGCGCGACCTGGCGCGGCTCTCGGAAAAGCTCATGCAACTGGCCAAGGCCGAAGGCGGTGGGCTGTTGTCCGAAACGCCTCAGGACCTGATTCCGTTGCTGGCCCATGGGGTTGACGAGTGGAACCAACGCAGCGGCCAGCGAATTGCGTTGCAGTTGCCCAGCCAGGCTTGCGTGTACTCGACCATCGACCCGGACGCCTTCGGCATTTTGCTGCGCAACCTGATTGAAAATGCACTGAAGTACGGCGCGTCGGATCAACCGATCGAAGTCAGCCTCACCGAACAGGCCCAACTACGGGTCATCAATGGCGGCCCGGCGGTGCCAGCGTCGGTATTGCAGCACCTGACCGAGCGCTTTGTGCGAGGTCACAGTGAAATCAGCGGTTCAGGCTTGGGCTTGGCGATTACCAAAACCATTGTGCAGGGCGTCAACGCGAGAATGAATTTGGTCTCGCCAGCAACAGGTCGTCGGGATGGCTTCGAGGTGTGCATCTGGTTACCGCTCGCATCAACTATTGAAGTCTGAGGTCGCCTTGGCGCGCGCTCGCGTGCTCGACGTGAATCAGTCCACCCTGACTTGCGATCAGCCTTGTCTTGTTGCTTTTGAAAAGTATGACTGTTTTAGTGTTGAAAGGCGCGTAAATGCGAGCCGTTCTCTACCGCACTTTTAGTAAGTAAGGTAACAACTAATGGATCCAATAAAATAATCGAAACCTCATCTAATTCATCGGGCCAGTTCTCATGCGGCTTACCGGGGAAGTTGACGATTCAAGACGGGCGCGAGTTGCATTCCTTGATGTGCCGTTTGTCGGTGGCCTACTCAAAAAATGAACATCCGGGCCTTTGTGCCCTCTGATTCTTCAGCACGTCGCCATGACCTGCTCCTGCAGCCGCAGAAAAGAAGTGGAAAGCGAATCTCATATGCATTGAATGCAAATCGGCATTTGTTTACCTGAAATTCAGCAGCCAAGACATAAACCGGTTATTGATTCGTCCGTCGAGTCAATGGGTTTGCCGTGCCAAGTCTTTGATTTGGCTAATCTTGCATGAGTGCAGACTGCACGGGGTTTTGAACTTGAGTTAATACTCCGTTGAATTAAGGGTTTGTGCTAACGAATAAGTTGGAGAGAGTGCCGTGACAATAAATACAATCATGAGTCTGCTCGAAAATAAAGAATGCATGGAATTTGTTCGGCTGGGTGTTATTTACACGCACTTGGTCGCGTGTTGTGTGGCCATAGGTTTGGTATTGACCAGCGATATTGCAATGGTAAAGGATCTATCAAAGGGGAAAGTATTCACGGTGCATGATGATGCTCACATGGAAAGCCTCCAGCAGACTGTCATCGTTGCATTGATTGCGTTGTGGGTAACCGGTGCCGCTGTTGTAGGCATTGATTATCTGGACAAAGGAATGGATTATTTTATGAATCCAAAACTTCAAGCCAAAGTGATTATTGTCGTGTTGTTGACCTACAACGGCATCTTGTTGCACCGCCTGGTATTGCCGGCACTGCAAAAGGCTGGCTCCTTGCTCAACCTTGGGTTCAGCGCACGGATGCTGGCGTTGTTCTGCGGCTCGTTGTCGGCAGTGTCCTGGATGTATGCGGCCATGTTGGGTGTTGGACGCCCATTGGCCTGGAAATATTCCCTTGCTGAACTGTTGATGGCTTATCCGGTACTGATTGCGCTGGGCTTCCTGACGATGCTGGCGTTGACTGAGCGAGCGAAACAACAGGACTACTCCGTGCGCCTCAGCGGGTAAGTAGTAAGCGCATGACGCTTGAAACCTTCTCCCTATCCGGCACGAGTCTGATGTCCAAAACGTCAGGAGTGGGCACGCATCGGGATCCTGTGTGGCCCGATCATGGTGCTGTGGTTTGTGGTGTTGGGCGCGCTCGGAATCTTCGGCATTTTGCAGCGGCCCGAAGTGTTGCAAGCGCTCAACCCTGTTTGGGCGGTGCAATTTTTCGTGGTACATCCGGGAATGGGTGTGGCGATTCTGGGCGCCGTCGTGTTGGCATTGACCGGTGCTGAAGCGCTGTACGCTGACATGGGCCACTTTGGTCGCAAACCGATTTCCCGTGCATGGTTCATTCTGGTGTTGCCCGGGCTGGTGCTCAATTATTTTGGCCAGGGTGCCCTGATCCTGGAGAATCCGGAGGCGGTGCGCAATCCGCTCTATCTGCTCGCGCCGACCTGGGCACTGCTGCCGATGGTCGCGCTTTCCACACTGGCGACCATCATCGCTTCCCAAGCAGTAATCTCTGGTGCTTTCTCCCTGACACGCCAGGCCATCCAGCTCGGCTACGTCCCTCGGATGTTTATCCAGCACACTTCCAGCCAAGAGCAGGGACAGATTTACATCGGCACGGTCAAATTGCCACTCAATAGGGTGATAGAACTGGGGACTCAGGTGGAGATGTGAGGACGAGCACGACCGCCTTTGCAGCCCACTCCCTCTGAAGCACCCAGTTGGTAGAGTTGGCAAAACTGCTGCCAACATCTTCGGGTTAAAGAGAAAAGAGTTCTTCGGCAATCTCGTTCACTACGCTATCTATGGAACAACGGTCCACACTCCGTTGTAAAAGGGGATGCCATGAGTAGCGCAGTTGAGACTGACAATCGTCGCATCGCGTCTGCATACCTCGAAGAAGTCGAAACGATTGTCCATAGGCTGGATTCTGACATTCGTGCGGGCTTGTCCAATGCGCAGGCTCAAATGCGCCTGTGCCGTGACGGGGCCAATGAGTTACGCACTCAACCTGTAAAACCCGCCTGGCATTACTTGCTCGCGCAATTTCGGGATCCGCTGGTTTATCTGCTGCTTGTCGCAGCGACCATTACCTTGGTCATCTGGTTCCTTGGAGAGGGGCGAGAATGGCCTGTTGATGCGGTGGTCATCACGCTGATTGTGCTGGCTAATGCGCTTTTGGGGTTCTTCCAGGAAGCCCGCTCGCAACGAGCGGTTGCGGCATTGGCCAAACTGACTCAAACCACGTCCTCCGTCATTCGCGACGCAGTGTTGTCGCGCATCCCCAGTCACCAACTGGTGATCGGTGATCTGCTGGTGTTATCCGAGGGCGACTCGGTGGGTGCCGATGCCCGACTTATTCAGGCCAATGCCTTACGGGTACTGGAAGCATCGCTGACTGGAGAAAGTGAAGCAGTCTCGAAAAATGCAGCACGTTTGCGTACCGAAGTGCCTTTGGCAGAGCGCTCCAACATGGTGTTCAAAGGCACCGCCATCGCCCAGGGTTCGGGGCTCGGCGTCGTCACTGCGATCGGTATGGCGACTGAAATCGGTGCGATCGCTCATCTGCTCGACGTCACCCAGGAAGAGGTCACGCCGCTGCAAAAGGAAGTGCGCGAAATAGGGCGGATGCTCGGTATTGCTGTTCTGGTCATCGCTTCGGTTGTCGTCATCGCTGTGCTGATGCTCACGGATATTCACAGTGCTGACGACGTATTGCGGGTTCTGCTGTTGGGGGTGTCTCTGGCGGTGGCCGCGGTGCCTGAAGGGCTGCCTGCCGTTCTGTCATTGGTGCTCGCTTTCGGTGTGCAAAGGATGGCTCGCAACAAAGCCATCATCAAGCAACTGTCCTCGGTGGAAACCCTGGGGTCGGCATCGGTCATCTGCACCGACAAGACTGGCACGCTGACTCGTTCCGAAATGACCATCCAGCAAACCATGACGGCATCCGGCAAAGCGGCGGTCAGCGGTGTCGGTTACGCCCCGCAGGGCCAGATACATCACCAGGACCAGCCCATGACTTGCGGCCCGGTGCACAGCGAAAATGTCCTGTTGTTACGCGGCGGAAGCCTGGCAGGCAATGCCGCGCTTGCGCAGCAGGAAGATGGCACCTGGGTGATTCAGGGTGATCCGACCGAGGGTGCCTTTCTGGTGGCTGAGCGCAAACTGGATGCACCTGCACGCAGCATCGAACGCTTCGAACGCGTGGCAGAAATACCGTTTACCTCCGATCGCAAAATGATGTCGGCACTGGTCATCGATCACGAGCACAGCGATGAGCAGCTGCTGATCAGCAAGGGGGCGCCGGATGTACTCCTTCAACATTGCACACAGGTTCAAGTCGGGATGGATGTCGTGCCACTCACCGACGACCTTCGTGCAAAAGCCTTGGCCGATGTGAATGAGTTGTCGGGGGCCGCGTTGCGCACACTTTCCGTGGCGTACCGTCCTTTGGCGGCCGGTGAAGCTGTTGCGGCCGGTGAATCCCTTGAGGCAGGGCTTATTTTCATCGGTACGGTCGGCATCATCGACCCACCCCGCAAAGAAGTCGCACCGGCCATTGCCGAGGCCCATCGAGCAGGCATCCGCATCATTATGATCACCGGCGACCATCCGCGAACGGCGGCCCGCATTGCCGAGGATCTGGGCATCATCCAGGCCGGTGCCGGTGCGTTGACAGGTGCCGATCTGGATAAGCTGGACGATGAGGCTTTGGCCGAGGCGGTTAAATCGACCTCTGTTTACGCCCGTGTTGCACCATCGCATAAGTTGCGGATTGTCGATGCGCTTCAGGCGCAGGGACATGTGGTGGCGATGACCGGGGATGGTGTCAATGACGCACCCGCACTTAAGTCTGCCGATATCGGCATTGCCATGGGCATCACCGGCACAGAGGTGACCAAGCAGGCAGGGAAAATGATTCTGGCTGACGATAACTTCGCGACCATTGTGTTGGCCGTTCGCGAAGGGCGCGGGATTCTGGACAATATTCGCAAGTTCCTTCGTTACTTGCTGTCTTCCAACATGGGTGAAGTACTGACGGTCTTTCTTGCCGTCGTCGGGGCCGGCGTCGTCGGCCTGGTGGATGAGGAGGGCGGGATCATCCTGCCGCTGCTGGCCACCCAGATTCTGTGGATCAATCTGATCACGGATGCGGCGCCTGCCATTGCCATGGGCATTGACCCGCACAATGATGACGTCATGACGCGTAGCCCGCGCAAGCCTACGGACAGAATCATCGATACACGCATGTGGCTGGGCGTGCTGCAGGTGGGGCTGGTCATGGCGTTGGCGACTTTGTTGACGGTCGACTGGATGCTGCCAGGAGGGTTGATACCGGGGACCGATTCGCTGGATACGGCGCGCACCGGTGGTTTTACGGTCCTTGTATTGGCCCAGCTATTTAACGCACTGAGTGCTCGCTCGGAGTCAGCCAGTGCATTCGTCGGGCTGTTCGCCAATCGATGGCTCTGGGGGGCAATTGCCCTGGCAGTGGCCTTGCAGATTGCAGTGGTGCACTGGTCGCCACTCAACAAGGCTTTCAGCACGAGCGCATTGACGCTGAGCCAGTGGGGGTTTTGTTTGGCAATGGCCAGTGCGGTCTTGTGGTTTAGCGAATTGCGCAAACTTGTTTTGCGGTTGAAGGGCCCTGTATGAAAAAAGGATACGTGCCAAAGGTGCTGACAGTTCAGCATGGTCCATACGGAACAACTCCTGGCCCGGCGTTGCGCGTTGATTGAGCCCGATAATTCTGGCTTGTCACTACGGTATCGCATAGACCTTGAACAGCTTTTTGGCCGTGTCGCTGGCACCACCCAGGTATTTGTCGAATGCCTGCTCAATCTCGCCGGAGCGATACATTTCACTCAGTGCGGTGTCGACCAGCAAGCGGAAATTTTCATCGTCTCGATCCACCGCCATTGCAGTCGGCGCGTACTCAAAAATGCGATCCAGCAGAACCAGATTTCCTGCGGAGTGATGTGTACTGAGGAGGTTCTTGAGCATCATGCGTTCCGCGAAGAAGGCATCGGCTTTGCCTTCGGCAACCCGTTCAAGGCCTGCGTCAGTGTTTTCTGCGGTGACCAGAGTGGCCACCACACCCAGTAATCGCATCTGCTGACGGATCCAGGTCTCGGTAACTCCGCCAGCAGTGGTGGCATAGGTTTGGTTGGACAGCCCGCGATTGACAGTCGCTCGCCAGGTTGGCCCGGTACGAGCCACCTTGCCGTTAAGCACATTGAGCAACGCCTCTGATGCATCCTTGCGCACCACGACCGAGAGGCCGGCCGTGTAGATCGGTACCGAGTAGCTCACAGCCTTGCGCCGCTCCAGTGTGGGAGGGGTCGGCGTACAAAGAATGTCGATCTTCCCGGAGCTGACGGCGCTCATCTCGTCGGTGACCGTGACGGGCTGGTAACGTATTTGCAACCCGGGCAAACCCAACTCGGTCTTGACCTTGTCGGCGATTTTCAGACAGAGATCGATGGCATAACCGCTGGCTTTATCGGCAGCCTGGACGCTAAAAGGTGCAACGTCCGGCAGGTAGCCGAGGGTGAAGGTATTGCTCGCCCGCACGCGTTCAAGCGTATTGGCGTCAGCCAGTACCGGTACCAGCGTGAGCAGGCAAACGAGCAGCAGGTTGTTGGCTTTGGTCAGTTTCACGTTCATATCCTGGTTCCCCGAATTCAGAGGTTTGTGCAGTCCTGAAAGCAACGGTCAAGGGTTGTCGGCCCGGGTCTGAGCGGTTGGAGATGGGTCGACGAAACGTTTGGCGAGGAAACCGTAGAGCAGGTAGCCGAACACCAGGACGAGGGTGCCGCCGAACACGGCGTCTCTGCCGCAGGCATACAGGGCATACAAGGAATAGGCCACGGCAACCAGTAACAATATGGTGTTGCGGGTGTATACGCCGGCACTGACGTTGGCTTTGTACATCATGACCAGCAGGCCGGTGGCCGCCGTCACATAGGGAATCAGGTTGGTCACTGCCGCCAGGCTGACGAGTTTTGCGAATTGGGCACTGGCGTTGGGCGAAATGGTCGATAGCGCCAACAAGGTCTGCAACACACCACAGACCAGCATTCCGACTATAGGGGCGTTCCGTGCGCTGACCTTGCTGAACAGTTTCAGGAACATTCCTTGGTCAGCCGTCATCTTGGCGGTTTGCGCCAGGGTGAACTGCCAGCCCAGCAGCGAACCGACACAGGCCATCACCGCCAGCGCCATGATGATGTTGCCGACCGTGGGGTTGAACATGTGTGCATAGACGAGCGCGAAAGGGGCCGATGAGTTGGCCAGTTCGGCATTGGGTATGATCCCCTGAATAACCGTGGTCGACAGCACATAAACCACTGCCGCACCCAGCGTGCCAAACAGGCAGGCCAGCGGCACGGTGCGTTTGGGATCTTCCACTGCATCGGAGGCCTGTGCCGCCGACTCCATACCGAGGAAGGCCCACAGGGTCAGGGGAATCGCCTTGCTGATGGCTTCGGAGATGGGCAGGTTGTTCGGGTTCCAGGCGGCAGCCAGCACATCGGGCTTGAACCAGAACCAGCCGATGATGCTCAAGCCGGCCACCGGAATGATCACACCCCACACGGTAATCGCACCGATCTTGCCCGTGATGCCGGGGCCGCCAAAATTGGCCACGGTGGTCAACCAGAGCAAGCCGACTGTTCCGACAAACAGCGGAATGGCGCCACTCCCCAGCCACGGCACGAACGATGTCATGTACCCCACTGCGGAGATGGCGACCGCTACGTTGGCGATGGCCAGCGAAAGGAAGTACAGATACGAGCAGAGGAAGAATCCTGATTTGGCGTGCGCCTCTTCGGTGTAGGCGGATAACCCGCCTGAGCGCGGACAGTAGATGCCGCACTGGGAAAAGCAGTAAGCAATGGCCATGGAACCGACGGCAGTGACGATCCATGACAGCAATGAAACGGCCCCGAGTTGGGCCATGCTCGTCGGCAACATGATGATGCCTGAGCCCATCATGTTCACCGTCACCAGTGTGGTGAGCCCCATGAGGCTCATTTTCTTGCTTGAGTCGGCCATCGGAAACTCCTTGATCTGCTCAACGCATTGACCCTGAATCCGGCGCTTGACTGCTTGTCGTCGGGTTAGGGGCTAAACCTGGTTTTTGACCACATAGACCTTGTAGGTTGGCCGACCCTGGTTATCACGCTCGATTTCCACGCCATGATTGTCATGCTCGAAACCCGGGAAGTGGCCATCGAACAGTTCCATCGCCAACAGGTAGTCGACGATGGCCTTTTTATCGGCGCCGGCTTTTTCGCCGGGCATCATCAATGGAATACCCGGCGGATAAGGGACGATCTGCACGGCTACGGTGCGATCGATCATGTCTCGCACGGCGATTTGCTCAATGTCGCCTTTCACCAGCCTGGCATAGGTGGCTCGAGGCGAAACGACCGGGTCCGGCAGCAAGGTGTAGGCCGCATCCATGTTGCGTAGCATCTGCGAGCTGATCATGTCCTGGTGCATGGCTTCGGCGAGGTCCTTGAGCCCCATGCCGCTATGGCGCTCGACATGGTTGTCGACCAGATCGGGCAGGACTTGCTCCAGCGGTGAATTGCGCTCGTAATGTTTCTTGAATTCCATCAGGCCGGCGATCAGAGAGCCCCATTTGCCTTTGGTCACGCCGAGGCTGAACAGCACGAGAATGGAATACGGCTCAGTCTTCTCAACCACGATGCCGCGACTGGAGAGGAAGGACGACACCAGCGGCGCGGGGATGCCACTGTTCTCCATTTGACCGTCGAGCCTCTGGCCAGGCGTCAGCACCGTGACCTTGATCGGGTCCAGCATGCAGTAGTCGGCGCCCAGGTCACCGAAGCCATGCCAGCTGGCCGCCGGTTTGAGCACCCAGGCATCGCCATGGCGTAAAACTTCAGGGTCGAGTTCGGCAAAAGGTACACCGTTGACTTCATCGGGTTGCCAGACCCCGAACCACCAATCCTTGCCATTGCGCTCACGGATTTCGTCGCTCAGGCGAGCCATGGCCTGGCGAAAGGCAATGGCCTCGTCGATGGATTCATCGGTAAGGTAGCCCCCTGCGTCGTCCATCATTTTCGACGAAACATCGATCGAGGCGATGATGCTGTACTGCGGTGACGTGGAGGTGTGCATCATGAAGGCTTCGTTGAACAGAGCCGGCTTGACCTCAACCTTGCCCGAGCGGACATGGATCATCGAGGCTTGTGAAAGCGCCGCCAGTAACTTGTGGGTGGAGTGGGTGACGGTGGCGTCGTCCGGATGGCGTTCGCCACGGTGCATGCCATAGCGGCCTTCGTAGAGTGGGTTGAAGCGCGCATAGGCATACCAGGCTTCGTCGTAGTGGATGCGGTCGACGCTCTGGCTCAGCTCGCGGGTGGTGGCCTGCACGTTGTAGCAAAGGCCATCGTAGGTCGAGTTCGTCAGCACCGCGAGTACCGGGCGGGCCTGCTTATTGGTGGCCAACGGGCTGTCAGCGAGTTTGCCGGCAACGGCAGCCGGGGTCAGTTCCGAAAGGGGCACCGGCCCGATCAGGCCCCGCGCATTGCGCCTTGGGCGTAGGTACAAGGGCACCGCCCCCGACATATTCAACGCATAGTTCAACGACTTGTGGCAGTTGCGATCAACCAACACGGCATCGCCGTCGGTCACCGCTGAATGCAGGACGATCTGATTGCTCGCCGAACTGCCACCGACCGAGAAAAAGGTGAAGTCGGCACCGAACACGCGCGCAGCGAATTTTTCCGCGTCATTCACCGGGCCCGAGTGGTCATTCAACGAACCCAATTCGCCGACTGAAACACTGAGGTCGGAGCGCAGCATCTGCTCGCCGTAGAAGTCGAGGAACGTACGCCCGACCGCGGTCTTCATAAATGCCGTGCCGCCGGTATGGCCAGGGGTGTGCCAGGCTGGACACTGCGCACCAGGATGTTGTCGTCGGTTTCCAGGGCATTGGCCACGATCAACACGGTCTCGAGTGGGTGGCCATCGTATTCGGCGTTGTTGCGCGGGAGGTCGACAACGCCATTTACCGGCAACAAAGCGTCTTGCAGTTGCTTATAGATGTCGGCTTGATCGAGAGCGACAAACGCTCTGGAAGTGCGAAAGCAATCATGAACCGAGTTGCTGGCGGCGATCTTTAAGTAGTGCACAACATCACCTCCAGCTGGCGCACGAGCACCTGCTTTTAATGGCGGTAAATATGCGGGTTACTTCAAAAAACCCTGATTAAAATAACTGGCAATGTTGGTGGGTGTAGACCATCATGATCAGTCGGTATTTTTTTCTCCAGTACCCTGGTAATCCTTGTGTATCAAGCGTGATAGAGCGTTTTTACCGAGCCAGATACAGCGTGCTGATCGAGCGGCTGACTATTAGAAAACGTTCCTGGCGACAGAGAATTATTCCCAGTCGCTCCCAGAGAATGAGGTGCATTAATTCTTGAACTCAATCGCTCAACGAATGACTCAGCTGCAGCAAGGCTGCGGAAACTTGCAACCCACCGATCCATGTGAACCCACCAGAGATTCTGCACAGGATCTTTTTCAAGATGAATGTTCATTTTCGGCGCTCGGCGATACAGGGTTTCAATCATCCTGACCTGTGCGGAGTCATCCTTTGTTCATCCAAGTACGATGACGGTAGCCATTCGTGCTGTTGATCTTTCTGTTTTTTAGTCTGTACTCGAACAACCGGCAAACTGTTGATAAAAATCAACCCTTCTGGACTGTTTTCAATAGCTCAATACCGCGTGTCGGATTCCTGCACGGGTGCCGCATCAATTGAATATTGGCCGGCGGCATTCTGAGCATGGTCTTTTTTCGCTGACAGTTGCCGTCAACTTGTCCGCTTTGGTCACCCAACCACCACCTGTCGCCTTGTAAACATCGATCATGGCGGTGAACACCGAACCCCGGGTCTGGGTGTAATTCAACTCGGCATCGAACAAGCTACGTTCGGCATCCAGGACTTCAATGTAGCTGGTGTATCCATTGTCGTAGCGCAGTCGTGCAAACCTGGTGTAAGTCCGCAGCGCGTCGACCTGACCGGCCTGGGAAGCCATCTGCTCACGGGATTTGCTCGCCGCGACCAACGCGTTTTCCACATCCCTGAAGGCTGATTGAATCGACTGTTGGTAGACCAGCAAGGTTTGTTGTTGAAAGGCCTCGGTCTGTTGGACTTGGCCGGCGATCCCGCCAGCGGTGAAAATAGGCATGCTCGCGGCGACACCATAGGACCAGGCGGCGGCCGGTCCGGTGAATAAATTCGAGAGTTGGTTACTGACTGAGCCCAACAGCCCGGTCAGGGATATCGTCGGGAAGTACAGCGCCTTGGCGGCACCGATTTGGGCATTGGCGGAAATCAGGTTCAGTTCGGCCTGACGTAGATCGGGGCGTCGCTCCAGCAAGTCCGAAGGCAACCCGGCGGGGACCGAGGGCAGGGTCAGTTGCGTCAGATCACGGCCTCTGATGATAGGTCCCGGATTGCGTCCAAGCAGCACCGCCAAATTGTTTTCCTGTTGCGCCACCTGGGACTCGAATTGCGATACAGAAGCTTGGGTGCGCTGGAATTCGGAGAGGTTTTGCGCCAGTTCCATTTCGGAAATGGTGCCGGCGCCAAAGCGCAGTTTAAAAATTCCGTAGGAGTCGCCACGGGCCTTGGCGGTGGTGCGGGCGATTTCCAGTTGCCGGTCAAGATCGCGAAGTGCGATGTAGCTGGATGCCACCGAGGACACCAGGCTCAGAATGACCGTACGCCGACCTTCCTCCGAGGCCAGCAAGTCAGCACGCGCCGACTCATTGAGCCGTCGTAAACGACCCCAGACGTCCAACTCCCAGCTCACATTGAGGGTCGCCTGGTAGTTTTTGTAAATCGGGTCGACGCCGGAATCCAATGGCACCGGGCCGTTGTCGCGCGGAGCTCTGGAGCGACTGCCTTGCGCCCCGACGCCGATTTGCGGAAACATCTGCGAGCGCACCACTCCGTAACGCCCCTGGAATTCCTCGACCCGGGCGGCGGCAATCTTGATGTCTTTATTCTCGGCCAGCGCACTGCGGATCAAGTCATTCAGGACCGGATCCTTGAACTGTTCCCACCACAGGGTGTTGGACAGATTGTTGGCCTCCTGGTCCGCATAGCGATAGGCAGCGGGTGCGTCTGTGGCAGGGCGCTGGTAATCCGGGCCGAGCATACAGCCCGTCAGGCCCAGACAAATCAACAGCGGGAGATGAAGTGTGCGCATCTCAATCCCCCTCATGTCTTTGTAGAGGGACGCCGCCGGGAATCTCACCAGACGACGTTAATGAAGGCGGCGGGGTTGTCTGTTTGACCGCGCCTTTTTTCTCAGTCAAACGTTCGACGAGGTAGTAGAAGAGAGGGATAAAGAAGATGGCGATGACGGTGGCCGCCAGCATTCCGCCGATCACACCTGTACCGATGGAGTGTCGACTGTTTTCCGATGCCCCGACGGCAATGGCCAGCGGAACGCAACCCAAAATGAACGCCAGTGACGTCATCACGATGGGCCGCAAGCGCTCCCTGGCGGCAGTCATTGCAGCATCATAGGCGGACATGCCGTTTTCCCGGTTCAGTACCGCAAACTCGAAAATGAGGATGGCGTTCTTGGCGGCCAGGGCCACCAGCATGGTCAAGCCGATCTGGAAGTAGACGTCATTGCTTAACCCCCGGATCAGAACGGCAAGCAGTGCACCGAACAAGGCAAAGGGCACCGCCAGCAATACGCCGACGGGCAGGGACCATTTCTCGTACTGAGCCGCCAGGATCAGAAACACCATGATCAGGCCGAAGATGAACACCTGGGAGGAGGCCCCCCCGCTTTTTTTCTCCTCGAAGGCTTCGCCGCTCAAGGCCAGGGCGTAGTCGTTGGTCATGATTTCAGCGCTGATTTCTTCCAGGGCCTTGAGCGCTTGGCCGGAACTGTAGCCGGGTGCCGCGTTGGCGGTGAGTTTGACCGCCGGGAAGTTGTTGAAGCGGGTCAGCAGGTCGGGACCAGTGACGTAGCGGGTGGTCAGCAGGGCTTTGAGCGGCACCATCCCAAGGTTTTTACTGCGCACGTAAATCTGCTGCAAGTCTTCGGCCTTGAGCCGATAGCTCGGTTCAGCCTGCAGAATCACCTGCCACAGGCGGCTGAATTTATTGAATTGAGACACATAGAGAGAGCCAAACATGGTTTGCATGGTGCTGTAGACGTCTTCCACCGGCACCCCCAGCGTCTCTGCCTTTTCCCGGTCTACGTCGACCAGCAATTGCCGGGAAAACACGTTGAAGGTGGAGGTAATGGCGCCGAGTTCCGGGCGCTGTTTGGCTTTTGCGACAAGGGTGCCGACCATCTCAGCCAATTGGTCGACGGTGGCGTCGCCCTTGCTTTGCACCCATACCTCCATGCCGCCTGTGGTGCCCAGGCCGGGAATGGACGGCGGATTGACCGGAAGAATAATCCCGCCCTGTACCGTGGAAAAAGCGCGGGCGGCTTTCTGAATGACCGCAGGGGCACTTTGTTCCTTGATTGTTTCCGAGTCCTTGTAGCGCTCCTCGAAATCCTTGAACCCGACGAAGAAGGCGCCGGCATTGTTCTTGTTCTGGCCGTCGAGCAGGCTGTAGCCGTTAACGATGGCGACGCCCTCGACGGCTTCGTCGTTCATGAAGAAGTCACTGGCTACTTTGCCCACCTCGCCGGTGCGATCCAGGCTGGCGGCATCGGGCATGATCACCGCCCCCAGCAGATAACCCTGGTCTTCCGGTGGCAGGAAGGCACTGGGAATGCGCTGCGCCATCAGCAGAATCAGAACGATCATGCCGGCAAAGAGTAACAACGCCAGGACAAAGCGCTTGATCATAAACGCCACCGAGCGCGAGTAGCCCTCGGTCATGCGTTCGAAGCTGCGCTCGAACCAGCGGAAAAAAGCGTTCTTTTCGCCGTGTTGGGGCTTGAGCAGCAGGGCCGCCAAGGCCGGCGAAAGCGTTAAAGCCACAAGGCCGGAGATCACCACGGAGATGGCGATGGTAATCGCAAACTGTTTGTAGAGTTGGCCAGTGATTCCCCCCATGAATGCCACCGGGATGAACACCGCGCATAGCACCAGCACGATGGCCACCACGGGACCGGCCACTTCATCCATGGCGCGTTTGGCCGCCTCCTTGGGGTTCATCTTGTGCACGTGCATATTGCGTTCGACGTTTTCAATCACCACGATGGCGTCGTCCACCACGATGCCGATGGCCAGCACCATGCCAAACAGCGTCAGCATGTTCACCGAAAACCCCAGGGCCGACATGCCGATAAAGGTGCCGACAATGGACACCGGCACGGCGAGCACCGGGATCAGCGTGGCGCGCAGGCTTTGCAGGAAGATGAAAACCACCACGACCACCAACACCAGCGCTTCGAAAAAGGTGTGTATCACCTCGGAAATCGACGCGCGGGTAAACGCGGTGGTGTCCATCACGATTTTGTATTCGATCCCTTCGGGAAAGGTCGTCTTCATTTGCGCGAGGGTCGACGTCACGGCTGCCGAGACGTCGAGTGCGTTAGCACCCGGTTGTTGATACACCGCGATCAATGTGGCGGGGCGTCCCTGATAGGTGCTGCGCAGGGAGTAGTCTTTTTGCCCGAGCTCGGCTCGACCAATGTCCTTGAGACGAACAATGGCAGCCCCGTCATTGCTCGCGCGCAAGATGATGTTCTCGAACTCCGCAGGTTCAGTCAGGCGTCCCTTGGTGGTCACGGCAAAAGACTGTTCCACGGCCTGGCCCGTCGGGGATTGACCCACACGGCCTACGGCGAATTGCTGGTTCTGGTTGGTGACCGCTTTCTGCACGTCAGCGGCGGTAATCCCCAACTGGGCCATTCGATCGGGTTTGAGCCAGATCCGCATGGCGTAGTCCGGCGTACCAAAAATACTGGCCTGGTTGGCGCCCGGAATACGCTTGATCGCATCCAGAATGTAGAGGTTGGCGTAATTGGCGACATAGGTGCTGTCATAGCGGTCGCCAGCAGAGTACACAGCTAGAACCATCATGAACGCCGAGGATTTCTTCTGCACCTGAATACCCTGGCTCTGCACTGCGGAGGGCAATTGCGGCAGGGCCAGATTGACCCGGTTTTGCACGTCCACTTGGGCAAGCGAAGGGTCGGTACCAATTTCGAAGAAGACGTTGAGGGTCATGTTGCCCGTCGCCGAGCTCGACGAGTTCATGTAGATCATGTTGTCGGCGCCATTGACCTGCTGCTCGATAGGCGCTGCCACATTATTGGCCACGACCTGTGCATCGGCACCCGGGTAGGTCGCTGAAACCGTAATTTGCGGTGGCGTGATATCCGGGTACTGGGCGACCGGCAATTTAGCCATCGCCACTGCGCCAGCCAAGGTGATGATGATCGAGATCACCGACGCGAAGATGGGGCGATCAATGCAATAGTGCGAAATGCTCATGGGCTGCGCCCAGTGTCTTGCGCCGATTTGGCAGCTGTCGGTTTCGCCGTTGTCTCGCCTGCCTGCGCGGAGGGAGGGGGGGAGATGATATTCAGCGGCCCGCCGGGTGTCACTCTGATCGCACCGTCGACCACTATGCGTTCGCCCGCTTGCAAGCCTTGGGTAATGAACCAGTCATCGCCATGCCAGTCACCCACTTCGACAACGCGTTGCTCGGGCTTGCCCTCTGCATTTATTACCCAGACGAAGTGGCTCTTGGCACCCTCCAGTACTGCCTTCTGCGGCACCACAATGGCGTTCGGCCTGGAAGCTCCGATTGCCCGCGCCCGCACGAATTGGCCTGGACGCAGTTGGCCGTTCGGGTTGGCCACCACGGCGCGGACCAGAAAGGTGCCGGTGTCCTGGCTATAAGAGGGCGCGGCAAAATTCAGACGACCACGGTCAGGTACCACTGAGCCGTCGGCCAGCACCACTTCTACGACAAACTCACTGCGCAGAGGGAATATGAGGTGCCCGGAGGCAATCTCGTCGCGGTACTTGAGCGTCTCGTTTTCCGAAAGACTGAAGTTGACGTAGATCGGGTCCATCTGTGAAACGGTGGTCAGCAGCCCGGACTCACCTGGCGTGACGTAACTGCCTTCCTGCTTTTTGGCAAAGCTTGAAAGGCCGGTGAGGGGAGAGCTTATGGTGGTGTAACTGAGGTTCAACTGCTCGGTTCGAACCGTGCCCTCGGCGGCAAGCACGGCGGCCCGAGTCTGACGCTCATCGCCGACGGCATTGTCCAGATCCATCTTGCTGACCGCATTCTGCGCCGCCAGGGGACGGACACGGGCCAGTGTGGCCTTGGCCACTTCCCAGCGTGCCTGTTGTTGAGCCAATTGGCCCTGCGCCGACAGCAATGAGGCTTCAAAAGGCTTACGGTCCATTTGGAACAGCGTTTGCCCGCTTTTCACCAAATCGCCTTCGGTGTACAGGCGCTTTTCCAGGAAGCCGGCAACCCGGGCGCGAATCTCCACCTCGCGGGAACTCTGTGTTTGGGCAACGAATTCGAACGTCACCGGAGTGGTGCGCGCAGTGACCGTCATGACCGTTACATCGGGTGCTTGACTCGCCAGGGTAGGGGGCTCTTTGCCGCAACCGGCAACCAGGCTTAATACCCCTATCATCATGGCGATGGGCAAGCCGACGAGCTGTCTGACAAGGTTCGTGTTCCCGCCCATACCCTGCTCCGTGATGGTTACTTGAACAGAAGCGTAGCCGCTCTCATTACAACGCTAGCAACAGCAGAAGGTGGAATTTCTGACAAATATCAATGAACACGTCAAGCCAGTCGGGAGACCCATGGATTGGCACTCAAGCCATGAAGTAGGACGCTGAGTAAAACAGTACGGACCGCGGCAGCTATCAATGTACGACTGGCTTGTAGAGGGTAGTCCAATATCATGACGGCGAAGACGATGCTCGCCAGGCCCCGCGGGCCGAACCAGCCGATGAACAGGCGGGTTTCGAAATCGAAGCGAGTCGCTGCCAGGCGATGAGCACAGGCAGTGTGCGAATCATGGTCAGACTGAGTACTGCATACAGCCAGATGCTCAGGGTGAAACTCGCCTAATGCTTGTGCTGTGGCAAAGCAAAGAATGGCTAACCCGGGCAGTGTCAGTTGTGACCACATGGGTGTTTACCAATGGTGTTTTCCGGAGTAACGCTGCAACAGCCAGGCGATAAGCGTAAGAGCGACACCGGCGACTGCACCGATGCCCTGCTCCTCGATAACCAACTGCACTGCCAGCGAGAGGGGAGACTGCGTCTGCTCTTCGACCAGCAAAGGTTTTTTGAATCGGCTGGAATTCTGTTACAGACTATCCGGATCCCCGAAGAACATCTGAATCCGCGACCTCAACCACCGCTCCCCCGGATCATTGTCCTGGGACCCGCGCCACGCCATGTGCAGCTCAAAACTGCGCACTGGCAATGGCGGATCTTCAGCCCGCACACCGCCCGCCGCCGTCAGCGCTTCAGCCGTGTAATCCGGCACGGTGGCGACAATGTCGGTGCCGCTGAGCAGTGTGCTCAGGCCGTTGAACTGCGGGACCGCGAGCACCACGTGGCGTTTGCGCCCGAGCTTTTCCAGTTCTTCGTCGATAAAGCCGCTCAAGTCCCCGGCGAACGACACCAGCGCGTGGGGTCGCGCGCAGAAGTCATCCAGGCTCAATGGCCCCGCACGGTGTCGGCGCGCAGCAGCTTGGGCATGCTGCGGCGCAGCACCTTGCGCTTGGCGTTGGCCGGCAGGTCGGCGGTGTAGCTGACGCCGATGGAAATTTCGCCCGAGGCCAGCAGGCTCGGCATCAGGATGTAGTTGGCCCGCCGCACCACCAGCACAATCCCCGGCGATTCGGCGCGCAGGCGCTTGAGCAGCATCGGCAGCAGGGCGAATTCGACATCGTCCGACAGGCCGATACGGAAGACCGCGGTGCTGGTCGCCGGGTCGAATTCCGCCGCACGGCTGACGGCGGTGGAGATCGAATCCAGGGCCGGAGAGAGCAGGGCGAAGATCTCCACCGCTCGCGCGGACGGCTCCATGCCGCGCCCGGTGCGCACGAACAACGGATCGTCGAACAGCCCGCGCAGGCGCGAGAGCGCCGCACTGATGGCCGGCTGGCCGAGGAACAGCTTTTCCGCAGCGCGGGTCACACTGCGTTCGTGCATCAATGTTTCGAATACGATCAACAGGTTCAGGTCGACACGACGCAGGTCATTACGATTCATCTGGAGTCCTGGCAGAGTCTAGGCTTGACGAGAGCGGCCATTTAAGAACAATGGCCGGCATGAATCTTACGGGGAAAGGCTGCTACTCTGCACCGAATAATTCAGTTTCGTTGGAACGGCGACCATAACCGTTGATCCAGTCGATGCTGCGGAATCAATGACAGGCATGTCGACTATTAATAGCCGCTGATGGTCTTGGGTACAAAGCCCAGATAGAGTTCAGGGCATTAGAGGTTTCTTTTGACGAGGTTTGCGATGTCACGCACGATCCGTTTTCACAAGTTTGGTCCGGCCGAGGTGCTCAAATGCGAAGAGCATGCGGCCGCTCTGCCTGCGCCGGGCGAAGTGCAGGTGCGCGTCGAAGCAATTGGCATCAGCTGGTACGACATCCTCTGGCGCCAGAACCTGGCGTCGTCCCATGCTCGCCTGCCTTCAGGGCTTGGCCATGAAATGGCCGGCGTGGTCACGGCGCTCGGCGAGGGTGTCGATGACCTGGAAATCGGTGACAAGGTCGCCAGCTTCCCGGCCGAAAGCCCCAACGACTATCCGGTCTACGGCGAACAGATCGTGCTGCCGCGCTCGGCGCTGACCCGTTACCCGGATGTCCTCAGTCCGATCGAAGCCAGTGTGCATTACACGCCGCTGTTGATCGCCTATTTCGCCTACACCGATCTGGCACGGGTCAAGCCCGGGCAATTTGCCCTGGTCACCGACGCCAGTCACTGTGCCGGACCTTCGTTCGTCCAGTTGGGCAAAGCCATGGGTGTGCGGGTGATTGCCGCGACCAAGACGGCGGATGAACGGGAATACCTGCTGTCCCTCGGTGCCGAGAAAGTCATCGTCACCGAAGAACAGGATCTGCTGATGCAAATCAACAAGATCACCGATAACCGTGGCGTGGACGTGGTATTCGACGGACTCGGCGGCCCACAGATGTCCTTGCTTGGCGATGTGCTTGCACCTCGTGGCAGCCTGGTGCTCTACGGCCTGCAAGGGGGTAACCAGACACCATTCCCGGCCTGTGCAGCGTTCCAGAAGAACATTCAATTCTTCGTGCACTGTATCGGCAATTTCACCGGCAAGCCGGAGCTGGGCATCATTCAGGACCAGGTTGCGCTGCAACGGGCCTTGCGCGATATCAACCAGTTGACCGCAGACCGTGTGCTGCTGCCGCTCAAGACCCGGGTGTTCCCGTTTGCCGAGTTTGTCGAAGCACATCGCTACATGGACGAATGTCCTTGTCGCGAACGGGTCGCCCTCCAGGTCGAGCCTGCGTAACTCCCCAAAAAAAGAGTCCGTGCCCGCACGGACTCTTCGTTGCTGCTTCCCAACCTCACACCTGAGACTTCCCATCGCCTTGTCGGTGGGTCAGTTCAGCAACTGAACTGGTTTTTGCTCTCAATCTGTATCTTCTAATCAGCTTATAAGCCCTGATAATTGAATGATTACTTTCATCTCAAGGAATGAGTCATGGCCGGTTCTCGGGCTGATACTTTTCAATACGCCTCATTGATGCATGTTCGAGCAATAGCGGCTCGTAAAGCAGTTACCCAAAAAGCATGGGTAACTTCCTTCTTTATTTCTTGTACTAAATGTCTGTGGGACGCTGTCGGACATTTCCTAGGACGTCCAGCGTTGCCGTACGGCACCGTATCTACCGGGCTTCGCGGCATTCAGTGCTTGGTCAACGCTCGGGCAGTCGTCACTCACTGCAAATAATTGCCAAAAATTTAAGTGTTAGCATTTTGCAATAAAGCCCGGCTCTTCAAGCACGGGCTGGCGATCCATTGCACCGTGCCTATGTCTGTTTATGCACTGTCGAACTTACGCGTACCAGGTAAATGAAGATGACCAATATCCATGATCAAGCGATGACCTATGTCTATCAACAAGTACTGCAACGATTGCTGAGTTTCTTCTCGCGCGCCGAACGCACCGCATTGCAGCTGCTGATTCAGAGGCTGGTGGTGGCTGCGGGGGGGTTAGAGCGAATTGGCGAGTACAAGGTGCTGGCGATCCAGTCCGGATCACGTGACAGTTGCTACACCCTGGCGCTGCTGCGTGCTGCACAACTGAGTATCGCCGGCCGCGCGCCCGCGACGTTCCAGCTGCGTGTCGCCACCCTGCGCCTGAACGGCGACAGCGCCACGGCCCTGGAAAACATCCACCGCAGCCACAGTGCATTGTTCCTCTATGACGATTCACGGGTCGAAGTCCTGATGGTCGAAAACCGGGAGGTCCTGCCGTTCAATCACCTGGCGCCGATCTCCGAAGCCGGGCGGGAATTCCATCGGCTCAACCTGCTGATGGTCGGGCATCGTCGAAGCTCGAACGGACCGCTTGATCTGTGGGACGACGGGTACCTGGCCACCGGCGAGTTCTATGGGCAAATCGCCCGCTGGGACCGCGGGGTCGATGCACTGGTCAGCAGCGACAGCCCTCGCCAGCAAAAACGTTTTATCGAGGGGTTGAGGCGTGCGGCGGCGAAGGCCGGGCTCGGCCCCTCGAATCACCACGAACCCGGCTACGAAGGGCTGTTCACGCTGCTCGATGAACTGGGCAGCGACAGCTATCGCCGGTTGTATCCCGAGGACGACCGGGCTGCATGGCGACCCGCCGAGCATTTTGAAGCCTGCCGTCGCACGACCTATATCGACATTCACGATCTCTTGGTCAGCCCTCTGGAAGAGCGCTGGCCGCTGCTGACCGAGTTTCTCGGGTTTCAACCGGACGAGTTGTCGGCTCAGCTGCGTGACAACGATTACGTCAGCCTGTCTATCTGCGCACACCTGCAGGGGTTGCAAGCGTATTTCATGCATGCTCGCAGCTACGAGTCGGGCGTCGCCGACTACCTGCAATGGGCCTTGGTCATGATGCGTCGCAAGCAACTTCCCCAGCGATTGGGCGAGCAGGCGGTGGCGGCGTTCGGCAACCCGGCGACCTCGGCCGAGCAGCGCGCCCGGGCAGCGGCCGAGGCCCAGAAAAATCTTGGTTTGAGCGAGGCGCAACTGGTGTGCCTGCTGTTCGCACCTTTCAGCGATAACGGCGCAGCCCTTGAGCGCTTCCTGCGCCAGTGCCACCCCGGCATGGCTCGTGGCGATGCTTGATGCACCGGGCCATGCAGGGCAATCCGGTGCCGGAGCAAATCGCGCAATGGATGGTCGATGTCAGCGGGCTGCCGGTCAGCCTGATCGGCACGCTTTATCGCCTGGGCTCGATACCTGACCCGGTGCCCATGCAGGCCACCCTGTATGACGATAACTGCGCCGTGGGGGGCGAATGGTCGGCGGGACAGTGAAAGGACCAAGAGAAACCGACTTCGCCTATCAGGCGGTATACCGTTACCTGACCAACCTGATCGAGGCGCCGGCCAGCGACACACGGGTGCGCCTGCCGTCGTTGCGCCAGTTGGCGGACCGTCTGAGCGTGTCGATCTCGACGATTCAGTACGCCTACTCGCTGCTGGAGAAGGAAGGGCGGGTGTATTCGGTCGCCAAATCCGGTTATTACGCGTTGCCCGTGTCCTGCGTCATCGTGCCCGGCAGTGGTCATGACCTGCTCGAAACGGTCTATGTCAATGCCAGGCGTCCCGGCATGCTGGTCTTGAGCGCCGATGAGCCGGCGTTGTTGCAACCCCTGGACCGGCCGTTGCTGTTGCTGGAGCGGGAATTGCTGCGCCAGTATCCGCGCCAGCCGCAATCGTCTTCGCAGCCGTGCGGGGAGCTGGAACTGCGTGCGGCGCTGGCGGCGCGCTATACCTCCTCGCCACTGCGCTGCTGGCAAGCCGATGACGTGTACATCGGCGCAGACCTGCGTGGCGTCCTGGAAATATTGATCGCGGTGCTGTGCCTCAAGGACGCCACCGTGGTGGTCGAGTCGCCATGCGACTGGGGGATTCTGCGCCTGCTGCAGGCCGCTGAGGTGGAGGTGATCGAGCTGCCGCTGCAAGCCTGCGGCGGTCTGGACGTCGAGCGGCTCAAGGTGTTGCTGGAGACCAGGCCGGTGCGCCTGGTGATGCTTTCATCCGCCATGAACATGCCGCGCGGCAGCCTGGCGCCCGACGACAACCGACATGCCATCGCGCGGCTGCTGGCGGAGCATGGGAGTTGGGTCCTGGAAAACGACTGCTACGGTGAACTCGGATTCGAACCGGGCGGCCTGCGGTTTCGCGATCTGCTGGACCCTGACCGGCTGCTGGTGTTTTCCACGTTCGAAAAGATCATCGGGCCCGAGGCACCCTACGGCTACCTGCTGTCGCGGCATCTGAAGGTTGAACTGCAGCGACAGTTTTTGCTGCGCTCGTTTCGCCTGTCGCCGATTCGCCAGAAAGCCATCGCCCGCTTGTACGTCAATGGCCGTATCGACCACCATCTCCAGGTATTGCGGCGGTTGCTCAAGGATCGCAAAGTGCAGATGACCCAGCTGCTGCAGGAGCGTCTGGGCGATGCCTTGCAGTTCGTCGATCCCCAGGGTGGCGCGACGATCTGGGCCCGCTCGCTGCGCCAGGTCGATGTGCATCGAGTGTTTCAGCGGCTGCTCAAGCACCAGGTGGTGATCGCCCCGGGAGAACTGTTCAGTCTGCAGGGGTTGCACTCGCAACATCTGCGCCTGAGCCATACGTTCGGCGGCGACCATGATCTCGCCGCCGTACTGGGTCTGCTGGGGGATGCATTGCGTCTGGAATCGATCGACTGACCTGTTTTTGGCGAAGCCGGCGCGTTTTATAGCGTCGCTTGCGGGATCGTTAATATCGCGCTGCGGTCAAACTGCCAGTAAACTGCGCCAATTCCTGACCCACTCTATTCCCGAGGTTTTGCAATGACACTCAGTCCTTTTGCGGGCAAACCGGCACCGGCAGAACTGTTGGTCGACATCCCGCGACTGGTGACGGCCTATTATACCGGCCAGCCTGATGCCGCCATCTCCACCCAGCGCGTAGCCTTCGGCACGTCCGGGCACCGAGGCAGCTCGTTCGACTTGAGTTTCAACGAATGGCACGTGCTGGCGATCAGCCAGGCGATTTGCCTGTACCGCGAAGCCCAGGGCATCGATGGCCCGCTGTTCGTCGGTATCGACACTCACGCGCTGTCCACCCCGGCCGGGGCCAGCGCCCTCGAGGTGCTGGCCGCCAACGGCGTGACAGTGATGATCGCCGAAGGTGACGAATACACCCCGACGCCGGCCATTTCCCATGCGATCCTCTGCTACAACCGCGGGCGCACATCGGGCCTGGCGGATGGCATCGTGATCACGCCGTCCCATAACCCGCCGCAAAGCGGTGGCTATAAATACAACCCTACCAATGGCGGCCCGGCCGATACCCACATCACCAAGTGGATCGAAGCCAAGGCCAACGAACTGCTCGGCAACAAGCTGGCCGGCGTCAAGCGCATCAGCTACGAGCAGGCGTTGAAGGCGGGCACCACCCATCGTCACGATTACCTCAACACCTATGTCGCCGACCTGATCAACGTGATCGACTTCGATGCCATTCGCGATGCCGGTTTGCATCTGGGCGTCGATCCGCTGGGCGGAGCAGGGGTGCGCTACTGGTCGGCGATTGCCGAGCATTACCGTCTGGACCTGGAAGTGGTCAATAAAGAGGTGGATTCCACGTTCCGCTTCATGACCGTCGACTGGGACGGGCAGATCCGCATGGACCCATCGTCGCCTTATGCGATGCAAGGCCTGATCGGCCTGAAAGAACGCTTCGACGTGGCATTTGCCTGTGATCCCGATCACGATCGCCATGGCATCGTGACCCCGTCCGGCGGCCTGCTGGCGCCGAACAACTACCTGGCGGTGACCATTGATTACCTGTTCCAGAACCGACCGCTATGGCGCGCCGATGCCGCCGTGGGTAAGACCGTGGTCAGCAGCGGCTTGATCGATCGCGTCGCCAAGCGCCTGGGTCGGCGACTGTACGAAGTACCGGTCGGCTTCAAGTGGTTCGCCGAGGGGCTGTTCGACGGTTCACTGGGCTTTGGTGGCGAAGAAAGCGCCGGCGCTTCGTTCCTGCGCAAGGATGGCAGCGTCTGGTGCACCGACAAGGACGGCTTGATCCCGGCCTTGCTGGCAGCGGAAATGACCGCCCGCACCGGTCGCGACCCAAGCCAGGCCTATCGCGCCCTGACCGATGAACTGGGCGAACCGTTCTCGGTGCGGGTCGACGCCAAGGCCAATCCAGCGCAGAAAGCCTTGCTGGGCAAGCTGTCGCCGGATCAGGTAACCTCGACCCAACTGGCGGGCGAAGCCATCCAGAGCATCCTCAGCCATGCGCCGGGTAACGACCAGGCCATCGGTGGCTTGAAAGTCATGACCGAGAATGGCTGGTTCGCGGCGCGGCCGTCGGGCACGGAAGACATCTACAAGATCTACGCCGAGAGCTTTGTCAGTGACGAGCGCCTCAAGCAGTTGGTTGCCGAAGCTCAAACCCTGGTGGATGGTGCCATTTCTGTGAAATAAGTGAGGGCCTCATCGCGGGCAAGCCCGCTCCCACAGTGATCCAGTGAACACAGATTCTGTGTCGAACATGATCCCCTGTAGGCGCTGGCTTGCCAGCGTAGGCGTCGGAACAGTCACCACCATAAATTCGGCTAAACAAAAAAGGGCGACCCATCACGGTCGCCCCTTTTTTTACCCTGCATTCAAACGATCAAGCCAGATCCACCAACACGATTTCACTGTCCTCGATCGCCGTCACCCGCAACACCTGCTCGTCGACCACCGCCACCCCGTCTCGAGCTTGTGCACGCAAGCCATTGACTTCAATGACCCCGGTCGCGGGAACCAGGTAGGCGCGGCGTCCGTTATCCAGGCGATACTCGGCGGATTCGCCGGCCTTCAGGTTGGCGGCCACCAGTCGAGCATCGGCACGGATCCGCAGGCTCTGATCGTCGCCGGACTTGCCGCTGGCCAGGGTCACGAATCCTTCGCGCTGGCCTTTGGGGAAAGGCTTGGCGCCCCACGACGGTGCCAGACCGGATTCATTGGGGATGATCCAGATCTGGAAGATCCGGGTCGCGGTGGCTTCCAGGTTGTACTCGCTGTGGGCGATGCCGGTACCGGCGCTCATGACCTGAACGTCGCCCGCTTCGGTACGACCCTTGTTGCCCAGATTGTCTTCGTGAGTAATGGCGCCTTCACGGACATAGGTGATGATTTCCATGTCCCGGTGCGGGTGTTTCGGAAAACCGGTACCCGGGGCGATCACGTCGTCGTTCCATACCCGCAGGTTGCCCCAGTTCATGCGTTTCGGATCGTGGTACTCGGCGAACGAAAAGTGGTGGTGGGCATCCAGCCAGCCGTGGTGGGCACCGCCCAGGGAGTTGAAGGGTCTGAGTTCAAGCATGATCGTCTCCGCAAAAGGTGGTTGATGGCGAGCATCATCTGCCAGGTACCGATCGATAAAAAGCGTAAAAAATGCCTGAATACAATCGAATCAGTCGATGTTTTAACGGCTCGACGGGTTCTTATCCAGCTTTCAGTTCAGCGCATAAGCCAATGACCTGTAAGCATTTCACTAGAACTCAAGGGCAAATGCAGCCACCATAGTCCGCAACAGCCTCACACCCTGGAGTCCGCCCGCGTGCCGCAACACACCCCCGATCTTCCTCCCGAACTTCGCCCGCTGGCCGAGATGCCATGGCTCAAGCGTCTGGCCGCCCGGTTCTTTGGCCATGGCCTGACGCGCCTGCGCGCGCAACATCGCGCGTCCTGGCTGCACGGCCAGGCTGACGGCTTTCGTAGCGGGCATAGCGCCGGCGTCGATTACGGCTATCAGGAAGGCAAGCTTGAAGGGCTTGAGGAGGGCCGGCAGGTATTGCTGATCCGCGATTCACGCGCCACCGAGCATCGCCCGCCCGGTATCGACGCCAATCTGTTCGACGACTGGCGCCTGCCACTGAGTGCAGAATTGAAGAAGCGCATGAAGGCTGACGTTGCCCGGTTGCTGGCGCCGCACGCCCAGCCCAGCACCGCCCAGTGGAAGATGATCTTCAGCGACACCCCCTCGACCTCGGTGATCGCCGGGGCGGGCGCGGGCAAGTCGACCACGCTGGTGCTGCGGATTTTGCTGCTCAGCCACTATCTGGGCTTCGAATTGAGCTCGATGACGGTAGTGACCTTTACCCGTGAGTCGCGCAAGGACTTCATCAACAAGCTGGTCGAACTGTTTGCGCTCTGGGGGCGGGCGCTCAGTCTCAAGGAGGCGCGGGATCTGGTGCGCACGTTCCACTCGCGCATCCTGCCAATGGTTCGCAGCCTGCCGGGCTTCGAGCGGCTGCAAGCCTTTGAAAACCTCAGCAACCGTGTACAAACCGGCGATGAGGAAGTCGACAGCAATCCGTTCGACCTGCGCATCAATGATGCCCAGCGCCAGCAGCTCAACGCCTGCTATCACAGCCTGCATACCCGGGATGAGCGTTTTCGTGAACTGATCAAGCCTTTGTCGCGTCATGCCTTGCAACTCAAGGAGCTGGAGCGTGATCACCCGGACGTGCAAAAACGCATGGCCGTGACCGAACTGGCGGCCAAGCGTGATGAAGAGCTGTGCGATGTCATTGAAGACCTGTGGTTCCGCGCCGGTGCCTGGCCGATCAACGGCATCGAGCCCAATCGCCAGACGTTCGATATCAACGGCGCCACCTTCCATTGCCACGGCTATATTCCGAGCCTGGACGCCTGGGTGGTGCTGGGTTTCGATCCCCGGGAAAACCCGCAAGTCAGTCGTCCGAACGCCAAGCTTTCGGTTCGCGCGGAATGGGCTGTTAAACGCACCCTATTTCAAGCTTTCTGTCGTAAACCGTTGATATGGCTAGATAGTTATGAGTCGTCGAGGCGAGTGTTGGCGTCGCTTGCCGGCGATGCCAGCGCCGGTCCCGGCTTCGACTACAAGGTCAAGGGCGAGCTTGCTTCGGCACCGCTGCTGGATTGTTTCGTGGCGGCGGCGGGGTTTATCGAGAACCTCGGGCTGGATGTTCCGCACGCGGTAGGGCAAATGAGTTTTGCCAAGGATGACCCGGACCGGTTTTTCTTCGAGGCTTTAAGCCTGTTCTGGCGAGCACTGGAAGACCACCTGCTTGACCAGAAACCGCCGGTGATGACCTACAACCGGATGTTCGCCTTGTTCAGCGAGCACTCGCCGGAAAATCTGAAACTGCTGAACGATGAGCTGCTGCGGCCGATGTCGCACCTGATGATCGATGAATTCCAGGACGTTTCGCCGCAGATCGTCTCCTGGATCCGCGCCAGCCTGACCGAGATCCGCAGTCGCGGGCCAGCCATGCATGTGGGGCGTGGTGCGCAACATTCGTCGTTGCTCTGTGTTGGCGATGACTGGCAGTCCATCTATGGCTGGCGCGGCAGTTCGCCGAGCTATTTCATGGAATTCAGCAAGGAATTCCCGTCACCGGGCACGACCAGGGTCATGCTCAGCGACAACTACCGCAGTCACCAGCACATCATCGATGCCGCCGAACATATCGTGCGCGCCGCACCGGCGATCGCGGGCAAGAAGGCCAAGGCCAGTGGCGAACCGAAGGCGTTGCTGCCGGTCAATGTGCTCGATCGGGATG
This sequence comes from Pseudomonas sp. VI4.1, assembly GCF_002029345.1. NCBI lineage: Bacteria > Pseudomonadati > Pseudomonadota > Gammaproteobacteria > Pseudomonadales > Pseudomonadaceae > Pseudomonas > Pseudomonas sp. VI4.1. Next base: position 5,332 of record NZ_MULM01000178.1, on the reverse strand, counting down.
ATCAAGGCATGGCCGCACGCTTGATCGAGCACTACAGAAAGGGCGATTCAATCTTGATGCTTTATCGAAAAAGTAGCGATAAAGCATTGATAGAACAGCATATTCAACCTGTAGTTAATGTAGATTCTAGCTTGCCCCATGACGCGCGACGGCTCAAACAGTTGACCTACCACAGTGCCAAGGGGCTTCAGGCGGACGCGGTATTCCTGCTGGGGGATTGTCAGCACCTGACCTGTTCACCCTACAAGAACCAGGTCTACCGCATGGCGGGTCTGGGCAAGGCGGGCGACAGCGAAGCGTATGACAATGCGCAGAAAGACGAAATCCTGCGCCTGGCTTATGTCGGCATCACTCGGGCGGTGAGTCACTGCTACTGGTACGTCGACGGTCAGGACACCCAGGCGGCCAACATGCCCAAGGCCTCCGACCGGATCGGCAAGGGCAAGGCCTTCTTCGTCGATCACCGCCAGGGCAAGACATCGGCGTGAACCTCAAAGCCCCAGCCCCAGGTGGACGCAACCCCCCCTGTAGGAGCTGGCTTGCCAGCGAAGACGTCCGCACGGCCGATGATGAAGGCGCCTGACCTGACGCTTTCGCTGGAAAGCCAGCTCCTACAGGGCGGCGGTTGCCAGCATTGCGGAGGTCTTCTCTGCAGTGCTGCGATCCGACAAGCCCGTTCATTGAACGCATTTCCCCTGTAGGAGCTGCCGCAGGCTCGGGCCGCGTTCGGACGATCTTTTGATCTTGCCCCACAAAAAAGCCCACATGATGTGGGCGTGTTGTGGGTGATTCAGCCTTCAGGCATAACTCCTGAGGGCCATCGGCGGAATGAAAGCCTCGAGCTCATCCTCCACCGCTTCGATTATTCGCTCTACATCCGCCGCATTCATGACCGTCGCGCAGGGGATGCCGGCGATGGCGATCATGGTCTCGCCACTGGCACGGTCAAACAGACGGGCAATCATACTGCCCGGCGCATCCATGCTCGCCTCGAAACCCATGGGATGAAAATGCCAGCGCATCAGCTGGCAGGCGTTGGGAAAGGTGACTTTGTTATTAAACCCTTTATTCATGTGTAGCCCGCCTTCTTCATCGAGCGCTTCCGTTAGCTCATGTTAGGTGGGAAGAGCCTTCATTGGCTCAACCGGTGACGCCCTTAAAAGTAGCATCTGCTTGTGAAAATAATGTGGATTTTTCAGGCCGTTTAGCGATTGGTTCAGTTTTTTTTGACGCAAGTCACCCTTGGCTGATTTTTTCAGGCCGGGGTCGGCAGGGTTTGGCCATTGTCGTCGGGGCGGAATTTCGGCAAGCTCGGCTTTTTTTCGTCGAGTCTCTTATGCATGCCGATGATGATGGTCCGTTGCAAACCCAGGCTACGGGCGAGACGGTGATGCGTTACCACCTGCGCTGGAAGCACCGGGATCTGGACGGAGTCATGGCGCTGTTTCACCCCGATGTGCAATACAACGACTTTTTCCAGAACCGGGTGATGGGCCTCGACGAATTGCATGAGTACGTGCGCGGCAGCATGCCACGGGATCCGGATGAAGCCCTGGAGCACTCCGACCGTATTCGTCTGGACGGCAACACCGCGTTCATCCAGTACCGCATCACCCTGCGCGGCGGCGAAGGCCTGGTGTCGTTCCGGGCCAGCGAGGCGATCACCGTGCGTGACGGGCTGATCTGGCGAGTCAACGAATACGCCTCCCTGGTGCATGAGCAGCCCGCCAGCAAAACCGCCGGCAGTCAGCGCCCGGCTGTCAGTCGGCTCGGTCTGTCGCCACGGCAGCTGAGTTTCATGGCGCAAGACCTGCAACAGTATTTCCAGAAGCGCCAGCCGTATCTGGATCCCGAACTCGACCTGCAGCGGGTGGCCGGGGAATGCGGCTACAGCCGCAATCAGATTTCCTATCTACTGAATCAGGTGCTTGGCCAGAGCTTCTACCAATACGTCAACCAGGCGCGACTGCGACATCTGCTCGCGGCGCTGGAGGGTGCCATGCCGCCGTTGCGCATCGACGAACTGGCCTTTGCCGCCGGCTTCAATTCCCTGTCGGCGTTCTATAAATGCTTCCGCCAGCACACCGGCCTTTCGCCGAACGCCTATGCCAAACAAATTTCTCTGCGTGCACGCGCGCAAGACAGCCTCTAGGTCCACGCACTAGGATCGACGCCATCGAAGTTTGAGTGGCGGAGTCTGGCATGTCGGCGTGGCGCACTATCAGTTTGTGGATGGATCAACTCGACGAGCCCTTGCTGGCGCGTCCTGCGCTGGAACGGGATCTGGATGTCGACGTGGCGATCATTGGCGCGGGGTACACCGGCCTCTGGACCGCGTATTACCTCAAGCGCCAGGCGCCCGGGCTGAACATCGCCATCGTTGAAGCGCAGACCGCCGGTTTTGGCGCCTCGGGGCGCAATGGCGGCTGGTTGATGGGGAACCTGTTGGGCGAGGGTCGCTTACTCGCCGACTTGTCGCCCGAGCAGTGCCGGACTTCTGTCGATCTGTTGCACGGTATTCCGGATGAGGTGGCGATTGTCCTCGATCGTGAAGGCATCGACTGCGATTACCGCAAGGGCGGAGCCTTGTATTGCGCCGCCCGCTATCCGGAGCAGGAAACCAGCCTGCGCCATTACCTGGACGCGCTTTACCGCCAGGGCCTGACCGAAAACGATTATCGCTGGCTCAACCCCGAGCAGCTGGCGCAACAGATTCGGATCTCCAAGCCTTATGGCGGGATCTACGCGCCGCACGTCGCAACTATTCACCCGGCCAAGCTGGTGCGGGGGCTGGCCCGCACGGTGGAGCGGATGGGCGTGGCAATCTACGAGAACAGCCCGGTCACGCACTGGCAGTCGGGAAGCCTGCGCACGGCGAAGGCCGGGGTGCGCTGCCAGTGGATCGTGCCGGCGGTGGAAGGCTATGCGGTCACTCTGCCGCCGTTGGGGCGCTATCAGTTGCCGGTGCAAAGCTTGATCGTCGCCACTGAACCGCTGCCCGCCGCGACCTGGGATGAAATCGGCCTGAGTCGCGGCCAGGCCTTCAGCGAAAGCAGCCGCCAGGTCACCTATGGCCAGCGCACGGCGGACAACCGCCTGGTGTTCGGTGCGCGCGGCGGTTATCAGTTCGCCGGCAAGCTGCGCCACGACTTTGATCTGACCCGCAGCGAAGTCGAGTTACGGCGCTATCTGTTCGGCGAACTCTTCCCTCAACTCAAGAGCGTGCAAATCACCCATGCCTGGGGAGGCAACCTGGGCATGTCCCGGCGATTCAAGCCGCACATGCTCTGTGACCGAGCCAGCGGCATTGCCTTGTCCGGCGGTTATGGCGGGGAGGGGGTGGGCGCCAGCAACCTGGGCGGGCGCACGTTGGCCGATCTGATTATGCAGCATGACAGCGAGCTGGTGCGCCAGCCGTGGGTCATCCCCCAGGGCGGTCTCGAGGCGCTCAAGGCCTGGGAGCCGGAACCCTGCCGCTGGCTCGGCTACAACGCGATCATCCGCATGCTTCGTCCACGAAGACCAGACCCTGGCCAATCCGGCTACCGCGCCGTGGCGGCGCAAGCTCGCCAGCGGCGTGGCGGGGTTCATGGAAGGTTTCATGCAGTAAACGGCGCGCTCTTCATTTAATAGCTTTATCGACAGGTACTCCCATGGGCATTACACAATTCAAGAACACCGCAACCCTGCAGCTGGAACAATCGAACCCGGTCGCCGTGCCATTGGGCACACCGGTGGCGGTGGCCTCGACCACCAGTGTCGAACGCGACGACGGCGTCGAAACCGGCGTCTGGGAATGCACGCCGGGTCGCTGGCGCCGGCAGATCGTTGCCCAGGAATTCTGTCACTTCATCCAGGGACGCTGCACCTTCACCCCGGATGATGGAGAAACCCTCTACATAGAAGCCGGCGACGCACTGATGTTGCCTGCCAACAGCCTCGGTATCTGGGACATCCAGGAAACCGTGCGCAAGACCTACGTCTTGATTTTTTGATCCGCTGATTGCCTGCAACCACTCCAATAAAAACAACACAAGCCCTACAGGAATCGACTCATGATCCGAAAGACCCTGACTCTGGCCCCCTTGGCACTCGTAGCGACCCTCGGCCAGGCGGCCGAAACCGTCAAGATCTACAACTGGTCGAGCTACATCGCCCCGGACACCACGAAAAACTTCCAGAAAGAAACCGGCATCGGGTTCAGTTACGACGTTTATGACAGCAACGAAACCCTCGATGGCAAGCTGATGACCGGCAACTCCGGTTACGACGTGGTGTTCCCGTCCAATCACTTCATGGCGCGGCAGATTCAGGGCGGGGCGCTGAAGACGCTCGACAAGAGCCAGTTGCCGAACTGGAAAAACCTCAATCCTGTATTGCTCGACGCTTTGCGGACCAACGATCCAGGCAATGAACACGGGTTCCCGTACCTGTGGGGCAGCACCGGCATCGGCTACAACATTGCCAAGGTCAAGGCGGTATTGGGTGATGACGCGCCAGTGGATTCCTGGGACCTGATCTTCAAGCCGCAGTACATGGAAAAACTGCAGAAGTGCGGCGTGGCCATCCTCGACAACGGCCCGGAACTGCTGCCGGCAGCGTTGAACTACCTGGGGCTGCCGCATCACAGCAAAAACCCGGACGACTATAAAAAGGCCGAAGCGCTGTTGATCAAAGTCCGGCCGTACGTCAGCTACTTCCATTCGTCCAAGTACACAGGCGACCTGGCCAATGGTGACATCTGCGTGGCCGTCGGTTTCTCCGGCGACATCCTGCAAGCGGAAAGTCGTGCCAAGGAAGCCAACAACGGTATCGAGATCGGCTATTCGATCCCCAAGGAAGGCTCCGCCATCTGGTTCGACATGGTCGCCATGCCTGTTGATGCCCCGGATGAAAAGGCCGGTTATGCCTTCATGAATTACCTGTTGCGGCCGGACGTCATGGCCAGCATCAGTAATCATGTGCGTTACGCCAACGGCAACCAACAGGCCGACGGCCTGATCGACCCGGCGATCAAGAACGATACCAAGGTCTACCCGAGCCCGGAGATGATGGGGAAATTGTTTGCGCTGGAAGCGATGCCGCTGAATGTCGACCGGATTCGCACGCGAGTCTGGAACAAGATCCGGTCGGGGAGCTGAGAAAACACCTCGCCTGATACACAGCCTTCGTGCAGGAGCTGGCTTGCCAGCGAAGGCGGCTGATCGAGCCTTGCAGCGCCCATGCCGGCGCCTTCGCCAGCAAGCCGGCTCCTACACAGGGCTTGGCGTTCTCCGCAAACCATCGGTACGCAGGTAATCGTGTAGGAGCTGGCTTGCCAGCGAAGGCGGCC